>NZ_OZ012596.1:1212500-1395000 GCF_963942435.1 Shinella sp. WSD5-1 | reverse complement strand
GCACGAAAACACCCCTCCAGAGCCACGGATCGCCTGCCAAAATCTTGTCCAAATGATCAAAAACCAGAATTCCCGCTGCCATCTGCTCGACGGCAGCACAAATCGACCGGTGCATAGGTGGAATGTCGGGGAAAGGCCGGAACTTTCGCTTGACTTTCCAACAAAGAAAAAGGCGCCGGCGGATGTCTGCGGCGCCCCCTCCCCTGCCGGTCCGGCAAGGCATCAGCCCTTCAGCTTGCCCATGATCTGCTCGAGGAAGCCGAGCAGCACGGCAGAGACAACGAAGGCGAGGTGCATGAGTGTCAGCCACATCAGCTTGGCATCGGTATATTGCTGCACGTTGAGAAAGACCTGCAGCAGGTGGATCGAAGAGATCGCGACGATCGAGGAGGCGACCTTGATCTTCAGGCTGCCGGAATCGAGCTTCCCGAGGAAGGAGACATCGGCCTCGGCATCGTCGAAGCGGCTGACGAAATTCTCGTAGCCGGCGATCATGACCATCAGGATGAGGCTGGCGACCAGTGCGGCGTCGATCAGGCCGAGCATGGCGAGGATCATCTCCGCATCGTCGAAGACGAAGACGTTCATCGCCACCTTGCCGAACTTGTAGAGGAACGACACCGCATAGACGGCAAGCGCCGCGACGAGGCCGAGATAGAAGACCACCAGGATCCAGCGGCTCGACAGGATGATGCGTTCGACCAGGAGTTCGAGGGATTTCATCGATCAGGCTCCAAGGGATTCGGCAAATTCACCCGTTGTTAACCAATGGCTCGAAGCCCCGCAAGGGTCGTTCGCAGATGCAAAAAGGGCGGCGTCCGCGAACGCCGCCCTTTTCCGGTACGCTTCATCCTTATGCCCTTCGGAACAGGCCCGCAATCAGCGAAAGGACCAGAAGGGCCAGGAAGACGAAGAACAGGATCTGTGCGATGCCGGCCGAAGCACCGGCAATGCCGCCGAAGCCGAGCAGGCCGGCGACAAGAGCAATCACGAGAAAGACCACAGCATAATAGAGCATTTTCGAACTCCTTCCTTGTATCGTTGTAGAAACGATGACGCTTGAAAAAGGTTCCCGGCACCCAAACTGAATAGAATGACGTTTTCTTCTTCAAAAAAGCGATGCCGCCGCGGCCCCTCGGCTGCGACGGCATGGCGGTCGTCTATGTGATCGGCGCTGTCCCCGGGGAAATTCCGGCAAACCGGACGTGCCCGGGGTTTTTTACCGCATTGTCCGGCGCCGGAGCGAAGCCGCTTCGGCTGGACATGTGTCAGTGACGGCGCGTCCAGTCGTCGATCTGCCGCTCCGCCTCTTCCTTGGCGAGGCCGTACCGCTGCTGAATCTTGCCCGAAAGCTCGACACGGCGGCCGTTGATGACATCGAGATCGTCGTCGGTGAGCTTGCCCCACTGGGCCTGGGCCTTGCCCTTATACTCGTTCCATTTGCCTTCGATGATGTCCCAGTTCATGTCGCTGTCCTTTCTGTTCCGTTGAACGCATGGCGTTTACCGGAGGGAAACCGGTGGGCGCCGGAAAGGTTCCCCGGCAGGTCAGTGCATCCGTGCCGCACCGCCCGGATAGGCGCTGTCGGCGACGATGACGTCCTTTGCCGGCGGATCGACCTGCCGGACATGGACTTCGAGGCCGTTCTGCCGGCTGAGGCGCCAACTGATCTCGACATCCTCCTCGACCCAGGCGGGATCGACCGCTGCGCAGTGGCCGTGCACGAGGCGCTTGCCGGCGCCCGCTCCGCCGAGCGCCGCCGGCAGCGCGCCGACGCACTCTTCCATGGTCTCGAACGCCACCTGGGGCGCTTGCAGTTCTTCACAGGTGAGGCCGCCATGGCTGCAGCCGACCAGAAGCATGATTGCGGCTATGTGTTCCATTTCACTCTCCATCACCCGCGGGTCACCGCCCATCGGTCGGGACGGGAAACGGAGCGGGGCGATGAAAGTTCCGGGCGTGGCCAATGACGGCGTTGTCACATTTTCGGGAACAAAATCCGTCGCGGCCCGTTGTCGGCCCATCGCTCGAAAGCGAACCGGACGCGAAAGGAAGCACCGATGCTCAGCACCATTCTCCTCGTCATCCTCATCCTGCTTCTGATCGGCGCGCTGCCGAACTGGGGATACAGCCGAAGCTGGGGTTACGGCCCCTCCGGCGGCCTCGGGCTGATCGTGCTCATCCTTCTCATCCTCGTCCTCATGGGACGTATCTGATCCCCAAACCAAGCCAGGAGCCGGAACCATGAAGAACACCATCATCGCGCTTGCCCTTGTCGCCTCCACGGTGACGCTCACCGCCTGCACCCAGACCGAGCGCGGCACCGCGATCGGCGCGGGCACGGGCGCCATCATCGGCGGCGTCGTCACCGGCCGTGCCGGCGGCGCGCTTGCGGGGGCGGCGATCGGCGGCGCGGCGGGCTATCTCATCGCCCGCTCCGACCGCAGCGGCTACTGCATCTACCGCGACCGCTACGGCCGCCGCTACGAAGCACGCTGCCGCTGACACGGCGCCGGATCACCAAAAAGGAAACGGGCCCTCGGGCCCGTTTCTTGATGTCTGGAACTGGAAGGAATGGATGTTTTCAGGAACCGCTCTTGGCCCGGCGCTCGGCCTCGTCGAGCTTTTCCAGAAGATCGAGAAGGCGATCGGGCACGGGTTCCGTCTCGATCACATCGTAGAAGGATTTGAGCTTGCGGCCGACCGGGCCGTTCGGGTCGAACGCAGCCTTGACGGGTGCCTCCCGCCGCGCGCGCTTCTTCTCTTTACCTGGCTCGATCATGGCCTTGTTTCCATCCGATGCCACCCGCTATCTTCCTTTTGCCCAAGATTCCCAATAGCAAGTCAGACTTAGAATGCTAGTAATAGGTTTCCGCATGGTGAATTCTAGCGGAAACGGTTCCGATGCGGAACATATTCAGGGAGAACTAAATGTCACTTTCCACCCGTATCGCACCGCATCTCGCCTATCTCAGGCGGTTTTCCCGTGCCGTGACGGGCTCCCAGACCTCGG
This sequence comes from Shinella sp. WSD5-1, assembly GCF_963942435.1. Taxonomy (GTDB): domain Bacteria; phylum Pseudomonadota; class Alphaproteobacteria; order Rhizobiales; family Rhizobiaceae; genus Shinella; species Shinella yambaruensis. The sequence goes on along the minus strand of NZ_OZ012596.1, from coordinate 1,391,987 downwards.
GCGACGCCTATGTCGCGGCCATGCTCGAAGCGCTCGTTGCCGATATCACGCTCTATCCGGAGGGGCGAAGCGACCGGATTGCGCTCTACCGGCTCTATTGCACGCTCTTCGAAAATCTCGACGTGACGCTGCCGGACAACACATCCCCCTTCGGCTGGGAGCGCCAGGCGGCCGCCAACCTCGCGAACCTGCCGCCGGCGGAACGCAAGGCCTTCCTGCTGGTCGCCGTCGAGGGCTTCGACCTTGCCGAAGGCGCGGACATCCTCGACATATCGGAAGAACGCTTCGCCGCCCTGCTCGACGAGGCCTCGCGCGACATCTCGCGGCAGGTGGCGACCGACATCATGATCATAGAGGACGAGCCGCTGATCGCCATGGACATCGAGGACATGGTGAAGGGTCTCGGCCACAATGTGACGGGTATCGCGCGCACCCATTCGGAGGCGGTGGAGCTCTACCACCGCACCTCGCCGCGCATGGTTCTGGCCGATATCCAGCTCGCCGACGGCAGCTCGGGCATCGATGCGGTGAACGACATTCTGAAGAACAGCACGATCCCGGTAATCTTCATCACCGCCTTCCCGGAAAGGCTGCTCACCGGCGAGAAGCCCGAGCCGGCCTTCCTCGTCACCAAGCCGTTCAATCCGGACATGGTGAAGGCGCTGATCAGCCAGGCCCTGTTCTTCGACGAGCAGGCGCGGCTGGCGAAATCGGCCTGAAGGCGAAGTCCAGAAATGAGAAAGGCCCGCTTGCGCGGGCCTTTTCCGTTTCAGCCGAAACGCGGGGTTTAAAGCGCGGCGACGACGATGACTTCGACGAGGTAGTCCGGGGTTGCCAGCTTGGATTCGCCGGTGGCGCGGGCCGGGGTGTGGCCCTGCGGCGCCCAGGCGTCCCAGACGGCGTTCATCTTGGAAAAGTCGGCCATGTCGGCGAGCCAGATCTGGGCGGAGAGGATGCGGGTCTTGTCCGTGCCGGCGAGCGCCAGCAGGCGATCGACTTCGGCAAGCGCCTGCTTCGTCTGCTCGGTGACGTCCGAACCCGCCTCGCCGACCTGGCCGGCCAGATAGACGGTGCCGTTGTGCACGACGGCCTGGCTCATGCGCGGGCCGGTTTCAAAGCGTTTGATATCCATGTCTCGTTCCTGTCAGGTCTTGAAATTCTTGGCGGGAGGCCGCCGGCACGCAAAGCCTGCGGCCCGCCGTCTATACGAGGCCGCGCGCGCGGGCGCCAGTGGCAGGGTGGGGAAATTCCCCGCACCGGGGTCAGCCCAATGCCTTCAACCCATCGAGCGCCGCAGCGACGATCGCTGCGACGGAGGCGTCGATCCCGACGGTCACGACACCCGGTTCGCCGGACGGATCCTCCAGCGTGGCAAGCTGGCTGTCGAGCAGGCTCGCGGGCATGAAATGACCGTGCCGTGCCGCCATGCGGGTCATGAGCAGATCGCGGCTGCCCTTGAGGAAGACGAAGGCGAGCGGCCCGCCGGCAGCCCGGCGCAGGCGGTCGCGATAGGCCCCTTTCAGGGCCGAGCAGGAGACGACGACGGTTTTTCCGGCGCCAAGGCTTTCGGCAAGCGCCCGGCCGATCGTGTCGAGCCAGGGCCAGCGGTCCTCGTCCGTCAACGGGATGCCGCGGGACATCTTCTCGACATTGCCGGCGGGATGCAGGCTGTCGCCTTCGATGAAGGCGACACCGAGGGCGGCGGCAAGGCCCTCGGCGACGGAGGTCTTGCCGGAGCCGGAAACGCCCATGACGACGATCGCGCGGGCCGCCGTCACGGGCTGTCCGTCCTTACGCCACGCGCTTGCGGCGTTCGATGCGGGCGCGGATGGCGTCCACATCGACGCGGGGCGTCGCGGCGAAGAGGGTCTTCGTGTAGCTGTGCTGCGGGTTTCCGAACACCTGGTCGCGGCTGCCGTATTCCACCGCCTCGCCGAAATACATCACCATCACGTCGTCCGCGATGTGGCGCACGACCGAAAGGTCGTGGCTGATGAAGACATAGGTGAGCTTGAACTCGTCCTGCAGGTCGGCGAGTAGGTTCAGCACCTGGGCCTGGACCGAAAGGTCGAGCGCCGAGACCGGCTCGTCGAGCACCAGAAGGCGCGGATTGAGCATCAGCGCGCGGGCGATCGCCACGCGCTGGCGCTGGCCGCCGGAGAACATGTGCGGATAGCGCCCGTAATGCTTCTCCTCCAGGCCCACCTTCTTCAGCATGGCCATGGCGCGGTCGCGCCGCTCGCCCGCCGGCACCTTGGTGTTGATGACCAGCGGCTCCGTCAGGATGTCGCCGATCTTCTTGCGCGGGTTGAGCGAACCATAGGGGTTCTGGAAGACGATCTGCACCTTGCTGCGCATTTCGGCCGTCAGCGGCTCATGCGCGATATCGACCTTGCGGCCGTCGATCAGCATGTCGCCTTCGGTGATCGGATCGATCATCGTGACCATGCGGGCAAGGGTGGACTTGCCGCAGCCGCTTTCGCCGACGATGGCGAGCGTCTTGCCCTGCTCGACCGTAAAGCTCACGCCCTTGACGGCGTGAACGGTCTTGGCCGGTTTGAACAGGCTTCCCGGGATATGGTAGTCGCGCTTCAGGTTCCGTGCTTCGAGAACAGGGGTCATCGGACTGCTCCTGCGAAAATCTCGGCGTCGGTCAGCTTTTCCGTGATCGTCGGCAGGCGCTCGCCGGTGGCATTTTCCGGCAGGGCCGAAAGCAGCGCCTTGGTATAGACGCTCTTCGGGGCCGAGAAGAGCGACAGCACGTCGGCCTCCTCGATCTGGCGGCCCTTGTACTGCACGATGACGCGATCGGCGGTTTCGGCGACGACGCCCATGTCATGGGTGATGATGATGAGGCCCATGCCGTGTTCGGCCTGCAGCTTCATCAGGAGGTCGAGGATCTGCTTCTGGATCGTCACGTCGAGCGCGGTGGTCGGCTCGTCGGCGATGAGCAGCTTCGGATTGCAGGCAAGGGCGGTCGCGATCATCACGCGCTGGCACTGGCCGCCCGACATCTGGTGCGGGAAGTGGCCGAGGCGTTCTTCCGGGTTCGGAATACCGACCGACTGGAAGAGTTCGATCGCCCGGTCGCGCCGCGCCTTGCGGGAGAGATCCGTGTGGATGCGCAGCACTTCCTCGATCTGGTAGCCGACCGTGAAGCAAGGGTTGAGGCTGGCGATCGGCTCCTGGAAGATCATGGCGATGTCCTTGCCGATGATCTTGCGCCGGTCGCTGTCCGACATGGCCTGCATGTCGCGGCCGTTGAAGGTGAGGACGTCGGCAGTCACCTTCGCCGTCCACGGGAGAAGCCCCATGGCGGCGAGCATGGAGACCGACTTGCCCGAGCCGGATTCGCCGACGATGGCGAGCACTTCGCCCTCGTCGACCTTGAGCGAAACGCCGTCCACGGCGCGGAAAGGACCGGAGGCCGTCTGGAATTCGACGATGAGGTTTTTGACTTCAAGAAGCGACATCACGACCTCTTCAGCTTGGGATCGAGGGCGTCGCGCAGGCCGTCACCCATGAGGTTGATGGCAAGCACGGTGATGAGGATGGCAAGGCCGGGGAAGGTGACGACCCACCAGGCGCGCTGGATGAATTCGCGCGCCTCGGCGAGCATCGTGCCCCATTCCGGCGTCGGCGGCTGGGCACCCATGCCGAGGAAGCCGAGCGCGGCCGCATCGAGGATCGCCGCCGAGAAGGCGAGCGTCGCCTGGACGATGAGCGGCGCAAGGCAGTTCGGCAGGATCGTCATGAACATCAGGCGCAAGGTGCCGGCGCCGGCCACCTTCGAGCCGACGACATAGTCCTTCGACTTCTCCGTCATGACAGCCGCACGCGTCAGGCGCACGAAATGCGGCTGGTTGACGAGCGAGATGGCGATCATGGCGTTGAGCAGACCGGGGCCGAGAACCGCCACCAGCACGAGGGCGAGCAGCAGCGAGGGGAACGCCAGGATGATGTCCATGATGCGCATGATGAAGGTATCGACCTTGCCGCGGAAATAGCCGGCGACGAGACCGATCAGCACGCCCGAGACCACCGACAGTGTCACGACGACGAGACCGATGAAGAGCGAGAAGCGTGCGCCGTAGATGAGGCGCGAGAGGATATCGCGGCCGACGGCGTCGGTGCCGAGAATGTGCCCCCACATGCCGCCCTGCTGGAAGACCGGCGGCAGGAGAAGCAGCTCGCGGTTCTGGCTGCTCGGGCTGTGCGGCGCGACGAAGGGCGCGAAGACCGCGACGAACAGGATGACCAGGAAGACAAAGAGGCCGATGACGGCGCCCTTGTTGCGCGAGAAATAGAACCAGAATTCGGAAAGGCCCGAGGGCCGCGTGCCACCCGTCTTGGTGTCGGCCGTGTTTTGAACCGTGCTCATGGATCGCCTCCTAGTGCCGGATACGCGGGTTGACCCAGCCGTAAAGCAGGTCGACCACGAGGTTGACGATCATGATGACGGCGGCGATCAGCATCAGGCCACCCTGCACCACGGCATAGTCGCGCTTGAAGACGCTGTCGACCATCCACTTGCCGATGCCCGGCCAGGAGAAGATCGTCTCGGTGAGGATGGCGCCCGCGAGCAGCACGCCGACCTGCAGGCCGATCGTGGTGATGACGGGGATCATCGCATTGCGCAGGGCATGGATGCCGATGACGCGGAACGGCGACAGGCCCTTGGCGCGGGCGGTGCGGACATAGTCCTCGCCGAGCACTTCGAGCATGGCCGAGCGGGTCTGGCGCGCGATGACGGCGAGCGGGATCGTCGCAAGCACGATCGTCGGCAGGATCAGGTAGGTGACCGCCGACTTGAACGCCCCCGCCTGGCCCGAGATCAGGCTGTCGATCAGCATGAAGCCGGTGACCTGCGGGAAGAAGTACATCAGCGAGATGCGTCCCGAGACCGGCGTCCAGCCGAGATAGCCGGAGAAGAAGATGATGAGCAGCAGGCCCCACCAGAAGATCGGCATCGAATAGCCGACGAGCGCGACGCCCATGATCGACTGGTCGAGCCAGGTCCCCCGCTTCACCGCGGCCAGCACGCCGGCCGGAATGCCGAGCACGACGGCGAGGATGATCGCGCAGAGCGAGAGCTCGATCGTCGCCGGGAAGAGCTGAAGGAAGTCATCGAGAACCGGGCGCTTGGTGACGATGGACGAACCGAAGTCGCCCGTCAGCAGGCCTGCGAGATAATCGAAGTACTGGATGTACATGGGCCGGTCGAGGCCGAGCTGGTGCATAAGCTCGGCGTGTCGTTCCGGCGACATCACGCGTTCGCCCGACATCAGCATGACCGGGTCGCCCGGCAGAAGGCGGATGAAGGAGAACGCGATGAGCGATACCCCGAGGAACGTGGGTATCAGGACGGCGAGCCGTCCGAAGATAAAGCGAAACATGGGAGCCAATCCCTTCTTATTTTGAAAAACCGGCGGCCCGAATCTCTTCGAGCCGCCGGCCACTGCACGCTCTTTGCGGCGTGCCCTTTCTCGTAGCCGATATTACTCGGCGATGTCCACGCCTTCGAAGACGAAGTCGCCGAGCGGGGACTGGACGAAGCCCGAAACCTTCTTGCTCATCGGAACGACGGCAAGCGAATGGTCGATGGTGTTCCACGGCGCTTCGCGCTTGAAGATCACCTGGGCTTCCTCATAGAGCTTCGTGCGCTCTGCGACGTCGGCGGTTTCCTTCGCCTTCGTCATCAGGTCGTCGAATTCCTTGTTGCACCACTGCGCGCGGTTGTTGCCGCCGACGGCATCGCAGCCGAGCAGGGTGTCGAGGAAGTTGTCCGGGTCGCCGTTGTCGCCCGTCCAGCCGAGCATGACCGCACCGTCGCGGTCCTTGTCGGAGGAGAGCTTCAGGTATTCGGCCCACTCATAGGAGACGATCTCGACCTCGACGCCGATCTTGGCAAGGTCGGCCTGCATCAGTTCCGCCGCGCGGCGGGCGTTCAGCATGTAGGGACGGGCTACCGGCATGGCCCAGATTTTCATCTTGAGGCCGGAGACACCGGCATCCTCGAGCATCTTCTTGGCGGCTTCCGGATCGTACTTGTCGTCTTCGACGGCATCGTTGTACGACCACATGGTCGGCGGGATCGGGTTCTTGGCGACGGTCGCGGCGCCCTGGAAGACGGCGTCGACGATGGCCTGCTTGTTGACCGCCATGTTGAGGGCCTTGCGGACCTCGACCTTGTCGAACGGCGCGACGAGCGTGTTATAGGCGAGGTAGGCGACGTTGAGGCCGGCCTGCTCGGAGATGTTGAGGTTCGGATCGGCCTTCAGCTCGGCGACGTCGGCAGCGTTCGGATAGGACATCAGGTGGCATTCGCCGGCCTTCAGCTTCTGCGCGCGAACGGCGGCATCCGTGGTGATCGCGAAGACGAGGTCGTCGATCGCCTGCTTGCCGCCCCAGTAATCCGGGTTGGCCTTGTAGCGGATGGCAGCATCCGGCTGATAGGCGACGAAGGTGAACGGACCGGTGCCGAGCGGCTGCTGGTTCATCAGCTCCATCTTGCCGTCAGCCTGCAGCTTGTCGGCATATTCCTTCGAGACGATCGAGATGAAGGGCATGCCGAGGTTGGCGAGCAGCGGCGCTTCCGGGCGCTTCAGCGTGATCTTGACCGTCAGGTCGTCGATCTTCTCGATCTTCTCGATGACATCGGGCAGGCCCATGCCGGAGAAGTATTCCCAGGATGCGCCCGGCACGTACTTGTTCCAGGCGTTATCTTCCTTGTACTGGCGCTCGAAGGAGAAGATCACGTCGTCTGCGTTCAGCTCACGCGACGGGGTGAAATACTCGGTCGTCTGGAACTTCACGCCCTTGCGGAGCTTGAAGGTGTATTCCTTGCCGTCAGCCGAAATATCCCAGCTCTCGGCCAGCGCAGGCTCGATTTCCGTCGTGCCGCGCTTGAATTCCACCAAGCGGTTGTAAACCGTGTGCGCGGCCGCGTCGAAGGTCTGGCCGCCCGTGTAAAGACCGGGGTCGAAGCCTTCCGGCGAGGCTTCCGAGCAGTAGACGAAGGTCTTCGACCAGGCGGCCGTACCCATCAACGAGGCAAGCGCCGTCGCTGCGAGGAGAGTAGTCAGCTTTTTCATAGTGAGCTTCCCAGGTTTGCTTTTTTGTTCTCTTGTGCGGGCTCGGGTGCGGTTCCAGCCCCGGCCTTGCGCGGATGGAACGACATTTGCCGCAGGATTGCAATAAGTCCGCGAACAAATTTGTCCAAACGGAAAAATCCTCGGAACATTATTCTCCACAGCATTAGAAACGGCTTCAAAAGCAACGCGAATCACCCGCCGCTTTCCTGTCAATCCCGACCTGAACGGATGGCGCCGTCGCGCCCGCCGCGTCATAACGGGACAACGAGGCAAGAGGGGCGGCCCTTCGCGGCCCGGCGCTGTGGCGGCAGGGCGGGGCAAAAAAGCGAAGGGCCGCCCCTCTTACATTTTCTCTTTTCTTTTCAATATCTTGCCAGAAGCGCGGGAAAAAAGTGCCCTGCGCGCGTGAAATTGTCCCGTAAAACCCTTTGCCGCCAGAGATTGCGGCGTTAGATTTGGACGCGTGGAATCCCAGGGATAGAGACCACGTGCCCGTCTTGAACAAACACTACCGGCGCTACGATTTCGAAAGCGATCTTGAGAAGGCTCTCAATCGCGTCGATTTCTTTCGCATCTTCCATACCCTGGCGCTGCGTTACGGCTTCGAACACTTCGGGATACTCCAGCTGGCCAACGAGCACGAGACCAGCCACCTTGCCGGTCGCCTCGTGCTGCACGACCTGCCGGCCGGCCTTGCCGAAACCTATGACAAACGCCACCGCCTCAACGATTCCGCCATCTTCAAGAGCTTCTACAAGTCGACGATCCCGACCGTCTGGCGAAGCGACGACCCGCCCGAAAACGGCACGGTCGGCAGCAGCGACTTCCTCGACCAGATCGGCTTCGACATGGCGCTCGCCATTCCGGTCCATTCGATCGCCGGCACGCGCTATGTGGTGCTTTTCCTCGGCGACGGCGAGGATATCGGCCGCAGCGCCCATTACGAGATCTGCTACGAAGCGAACTGCGCCTTCGACTATTTCTACCGCAAGGTGCTCGCCAACAAGGCCGGCATGGGCCTGACGCCGCGCGAGACGGAAATCCTGCGCTGGATCTCCTACGGCAAGACGGCGAGCGAGATCGCCCTCATCGTCTCGGTCTCCGAACACACGGTGAATTCGCACACGGCGACGATCCTGAAAAAACTCGACGTGGTGAACCGCACGCAAATGGTCGCGAAAGCGATCCGCGAGCAGATCATCCAGTAGCGTCACAAAACAGCACCGTGACGCCGGAGATAGCAGAGTTAGGGACTTGTTAATGGTCGCGGCCTGGATGAGAGTAGCCGCGGCCTCCGGCCAACCATTCGATGCAATCAGGTTCACCCACCGCCATGACCGCACCCGTGCAAATCCTGCTTGTCGATGACGACCCTGCGGAAAACGTCATCCTCAGCGCGCTGATGCGCAAGGTCTCGAGCTATGCGATCACGCTCAACTATGTGGAGACGGTGGAGGCGGCGCTCGATTTCATCCGCGCGTCCGGCGTGCAGCTGGACATGATCCTGATGGACAACCGGCTCCAGCCCCAGGCGGATTTTCGCGAGACGGTGCCGGAGCTCAGGCGCAACGGCTATATCGGCCCGGTCGGCGTCATTTCGTCGTCGATCAGCGATGCCTATTTCCAGAAGATTGACGACTACGGCGTCGACTTCCGCATCGACAAGGCCGAACTCGATCCGACGGCCATCGAATTCATCCTGCAGGAATATGTGAAGCGCGACGTCGGCGCCGGGGAATAACCGCCGGCACCAGGCGCGTCAGGCGGCCGGCTGGCGCTCGACCGCGGTGTCCAGGCCGAGCAGCATGCCGATCTGCGGGCGGGCCTTGACGAGGTCGTCGATCGTGTATTGCTGCAGCACTTCGAAGAAGGCGTTCAGCGCCTTGCGCAGCGCCGAATTCAGACCGCAGCTATCGACCAGCGGGCATTCGATCTCGCCGGCCTCGAAGCATTCGGCCATGGCGAAGGAATCCTCCGTCACGCGCACGACGTCAAACAACGTGATCTCCGTCGCGGGCTTCGGCAGGCGCACGCCGCCGTTGCGGCCACGCACCGTCTCGATGATGCCCGCGCGCGTCAGCGGCTGGAGAATCTTGAACAGAAACAGCTCGGAGACGCCATAGGCCCTGGCGATTTCCGGGATGCGGCTGAGTTTGTCACCATTCGCCGCGCAGTACATCAACATGCGCACCGCATAGTTGGTTTGTTTCGTCAGACGCATCGGGAACTCCGGATCCGGTTTTCAAGTCCGAACACATATAGGACACTTCACTGTTTAGAACAATTCCAAAAAGCGGAAAATCACATTCATGTTATGGCAGGGATCGCACGGTTGACTGCAAGGGGCAAGCCGTTAAACACGACTTTAGCAGTTAAGAATAAATGCACCAGGAGGACCAGATGCAACTGCTTAAGACGTCCCTCGCCGCCCTAGCCCTCTCGACCGCCGGTCTGGCGCTTGCCGCACCTGCCCTCGCGGATGGTGAAGTCAACATCTACTCCTATCGCCAGCCGGACCTGATCAAGCCGCTGCTCGACGAATTCACCAAGGAAACCGGCATCACCACCAACGTGCTCTTCCTCGACAAGGGCCTGGTGGAGCGCATCCAGGCGGAAGGCGCGAACTCGCCGGCCGACGTCATCCTGACGGTCGACATCGCGCGCCTGACGGAAGCCAAGGAAGGCGGCGTCACGCAGCCTGTCCAGAGCGACGTCATCAACAAGGACATCCCGGCGCAGTACCGGGATCCGGATGGCGACTGGTTCGGCCTGACCACGCGCTCGCGCGTCGTCTACGCGTCCAAGGATCGCGTCGCGCAGAACGAGATCACCTACGAGGAGCTTGCCGACCCGAAGTGGAAGGGCAAGATTTGCACCCGCGACGGCCAGCACTCCTACAATATCGGCCTGCTCGCCTCGATGATCGCCCACCACGGCGAGGCCGAAGCCGAAAAGTGGCTGACGGGCCTGAAGAACAACCTCGCCAAGAAGCCTGACGGCGGCGACCGCGACCAGGCCAAGGCGATCCTCGCCGGCGAATGCGACATCGCGCTTGGCAACTCCTACTATGTCGGTCTGATGATGACCAACGAGAAGGAGCCGGAGCAGAAGGACTGGGCAGCCGCCATCAAGGTGCTGTTCCCGAATGCGGGCGACCGCGGCTCGCATGTCAACGTCTCGGGCATGGCGCTCGCCAAGAACGCCCCGAACAAGGACAATGCGCTGAAGCTGATGGAATTCCTGTCGGCCGGCACCGCGCAGCAGATCTATGCCGAGCAGGTCTACGAATACCCGGTCCTGCCGGGCGCGGAGCCCTCCGACGTCGTCAAGTCCTTCGGCACGCTGAAGCCGGATGCCCTGCCGCTCGTCGATATCGCGGCAAACCGCAAGAAGGCATCGGAACTGGTGGACAAGGTCGGCTACAACGACGGTCCGTCGCAGTAACGGGATGCCTCCCAAGGCCAAACCAGGAAACGGCGGCTCTCGGGCCGCCGTTTTCGTTCATTGCAGGTCCGGATCCGACTGGCCGGTGATGATCCGGCTGTAGTCGATAATGTCCTTCTTGCGCTGCGGCGTGCCCGGATGGGTGGAGAGGATGTTGGTGTCCCCCCTGTCGCCGAGCTTTTCCTCCAACAGGCCGAAGAAGCGGGCGATCGCGGCGGGATCGAACCCGGCCTTCGCCATCAGCTCGACCGAGCGCCGGTCGGCTTCGGCCTCCGCGCTGCGCGAATAGGAGAGCGCCAGCAGGCCGCCGCCCTGCACCAGCACGTCCTCGACCGCCGAGCCGACGTCGCCGGCGATCAGCATGATGAGGCCGGTCATGCCGGCGGCGCGGTAGAACTGACGCAGGCTGTGCTCCAGCTCGACATGGCCGATCTCGTGCGCAAGCACGCCCACGATCATTTCCGTATCGCTGCCCGCCAGCTCGACGAGCTGGTCGGTGACGACGAGCGTGCCGTCCGGCAGCGCGAAGGCGTTCGGACCGATCAGGCCGCCGTCGCGAAAATTGAGATTGTAGGCCCCTGCCCCGCGCGGCGACTGGGCGGCGATGCGGGCAAAACCGTCGGCGATCTCCTTGCGGCGGCCGTCCGGCAGTTTCGTCGGCGAGAAAGTCGTCTGGTCGAGCGCCTCCAGCGTGCCCTGCGCCATCAGCTGCGGCACGATCGGCGGCGTGGTGAGGATGGCGAGCTCGACGAGCGCCGGCACGCCCCAGCGATAGACCGCGCCGCCGAGCACGAAGGCGGCGAGCACGATGACGATGAGGCGGAGCCGGAACTGTTCCAGCCAGTGCACGAGGCCGGCACCGCCCTTGCCGCGCGCCGCAAGATACCGGTCGATGCCGTCATTGTCCCAGGTCTCGAAGACCGAGCCGTCCGGGAAGGTTACCCGGCGCGGGATGGCCCCGACGCGGCCGGAAATCTCGACCCAGGAGAGGCCCGCGCCGGCGAGCGGCTTCTCGCCGCCGACCGGCACCGCCGCGATTTCCCCGGCCCGCTCGACGAGGCGGGCCTCGACCGAGCGGCTGGAGCCGGCAGGATGCCAATCCCCGCTGGCAATGGTGGCATTGTCAGAAGCCAAAGTCGAAACCTTCAAAGTCCATGAATTCGGAGCCGACGGCCGAGCCCTGCGCCTCGATGCGGCTGAACAGCTCGCCGATGTCGCCGGCAAAGGTAACGCCGGTATGCTCCCACGTATAGCGCGCCATGCGCACCGCCGCCCAGGGCCGCATCAGGCCGAGGGTCAGCAGCGTGACGATGACGTTGGAAATGGCGATCCAGGTGTAGCGGGTGCGCGAGACGTCGCTCAGCAAGCGGTGCTGGCCGTCGAAGGTGGTTGCCGACCAGGCGATGTTGCGCACGCCCGCGCGATAGAAGAGGCCCGCAATGCCGAAGGTGGCGAAGAGCACGATGTAGCCGATGACCGCGCTGATGACGAGCGGGATCTGCTGTTCCGGCGTCAGCGCGCCGGGCGTCTCGATCATCGGCAGGATCAGCGAGAGGTTCATGAAGACGATGAGCGCGATGATGCCGAGGCCGACCAGCGCGATGAGGAACGACAGGAGCCAGGACTTGTAGAGCGGACCGAGCTTCGGGTCCGTATCGAAGGCCTTGCCGCCGTAGCGCAGGTTCGAGCCGACATAGCGCGAGACCCAGCGGCTGGCGAGCGGCGTGAGGATGCCGACGGTGATGACGGCGAGCAGGCTGCCGAGGATGAAGGCCTTGAAGGCCCCGCCCGCCCCGCCGACGAAATCGAAGCGCACATTGCGATAGCTCGTGACCCGCGCGGAGAAGCGCAGGCCCTTGGCGACGAGCCACGGCAGCGCGATCAGCACGACCAGCGTCGGCAGCAGCACGAGGATCGGTACCAGCGTCGCGATGACGTTGAGCGCGACGAAGGCGCCGAGAACGATGAGACGGCCGATGAGGATCTGCAGCCCCTTGGCGTGGTATTCGAACGACCGGCCAAGCAGCACGGTGTTGCCGTAGAAGTAACGGTTACGCCGAACCTTCGCCCAGGCCGAATAGATGCCGAGCGTCAGGATCGTCAGCAGCACATTGACGATCCAGATGCCGAAATATTCCGACGCCTTGCCGGTAAACGTGATGCGGTGGAAACCGCCCGCCTGTCCCGCGGGCGCAGCGGATGCTGCAAATGCCATATCGTTTGCCCCTTCCAAATGCATAGAACACGAGGGCTTAACGGCCCGGGCCGTATGGCTATTCTTCGCAGAGCACAAAAAACCCGCAACGCAAAAGGGGCCCCATCCGGGAGCCCCTTCCATCCTATCCGGTCGAACGGATCACTTCATCGTCGGAATGGAGAATTCCGCGCCGCCCTTGATGCCGGACGGCCAGCGGCTCGTCACGGTCTTGGTGCGGGTCCAGAACTTGATCGAGTCCGTGCCGTGCTGGTTGAGGTCGCCGAAGGCCGAGGACTTCCAGCCGCCGAAGGAATGGTAGGCGAGCGGAACCGGGATCGGAACGTTGACGCCGACCATGCCGATGTTGATGCGGCTGGCGAAGTCGCGGGCGGCGTCGCCGTCGCGGGTGTAGATCGCGACGCCGTTGCCGTATTCGTGCTTCATCGGCAGGTCGAGGGCTTCCTCGTAGTTCTTGGCGCGGACGACGGAGAGGACCGGGCCGAAGATCTCGGTCTTGTAGATCTCCATGTCCGGCGTGACGTTGTCGAACAGGCAGCCGCCGACGAAGTAGCCGTCCTCATAACCCTGCAGCTTGAAGCCGCGGCCGTCGACGACGAGGTTTGCGCCTTCTTCCACGCCCTTGTCGATGAGGCCGAGGATACGCGCCTGGGCCTCCTTGGTGACGACCGGGCCCATGTCGGCCTTCTCATCGGTATAGGGGCCGATGCGCAGGCTCTCGATCATCGGCGTCAGCTTTTCGATGAGGCGGTTGGCGGTTTCCTCGCCGACCGGCACGGCGACCGAGATCGCCATGCAGCGCTCGCCGGCCGAGCCGTAGCCGGCGCCCATCAGGGCATTGGCGGCCTGGTCGAGGTCGGCGTCGGGCATGATGATCATGTGGTTCTTCGCGCCGCCGAAGCACTGGGCGCGCTTGCCGTTGGCGGCGGCCGTGCCGTAGACGTAGCGGGCGATCGGCGTGGAGCCGACGAAGGAGACGGCGGCGATGTCCGGATGCGCCAAAATGCCGTCGACCGCGCCCTTGTCGCCGTTGACGACGTTGAGGATGCCTGCCGGCAGGCCGGCTTCGATCATCAGTTCGGCAAGGCGGATCGGCAGCGACGGATCGCGCTCGGACGGCTTGAGGATGAAGGCGTTGCCGCAGGCGATGGCCGGGGCGAACATCCACATCGGGATCATGCCCGGGAAGTTGAACGGCGTGATGCCCGCGCCGATGCCGACCGGCTGGCGGATCGAGTACATGTCGATGTTCGGGCCGGCGCCTTCGGTGAACTCGCTCTTGGACAGGTGCGGAATGCCGATGACGAATTCGCAGACTTCGAGGCCGCGGATGACGTCACCCTTCGAATCCTCGATGGTCTTGCCGTGTTCGCGCGAGATCAGCACGGCGAGTTCATCCATGTTCTGGTTGAGAAGCTCGACGAACTTCATGAAGACACGCGCGCGGCGCTGCGGATTGGTGGCGGCCCATTTCGGCTGCGCGGCCTTGGCGCTGTCGATGGCGGCCTGGAGATCCGCGTCGTTGGCGAGCGCGACCGTCGCCTGAACCTCGCCCGTCGCAGGGTTGTAGACGTTTGCGGTGCGACCGCTGGTGCCGGCGACCTTCTCGCCGTTGATGAAATGGCCGATCTCGTACATGGGAGTCCTCCGTTTGTTGTGAGAGGATCATCGCACTTCAATTTGCACAACTCAATCACCTTGGATAAGGAACCGTTGTGCAGAAATTAAAGTCGGAGGCAAAATGAACTGGGATGACGCCCGCATGTTCCTGGCGGTGGCCCGCACCGGGCAGATCCTCGCCGCCTCCCGCCGCCTCGGCGTGAACCATGCCACGCTCAGCCGCCGCGTCAGCGCGCTGGAGGAGGCGTTGAAGACGCGGCTCCTCATCCGCCGGACCAATGGCTGCGAGCTCACCGCCGAGGGCGAGGCCTTCTTGCGCGCAGCCGAGCGGATGGAGACGGAGATGCTGGCGGTGCAGGCGAGCATCGGCCGCATCGATACCGCCGTCGCCGGCACGGTGCGCGTCGGCGCGCCGGACGGGTTCGGCGTCTCCTTCCTCGCGCCGCGCCTCGGCCGGCTGACGGCGCGCCATCCGGAATTGAAGATCCAGCTCGTGCCGGTGCCGCGCTCCTTCTCGCTCTCCCAGCGCGAGGCCGACATCGCCATCACGCTGGAACGCCCGGAGCAGGGACGCCTCGTCTCCGCCAAGCTGACGGACTATACGCTCGGCCTCTATGCTTCGCGCGCCTATCTCGAAGAGAACGGCACGCCGCAAACCGTCGAGGACCTCAAGGCCCATCGGCGGGTCGGCTATGTGGAGGACCTGATCTTCACCGCCTCGCTCAATTTCACCGGTGAGATCATGCGCAGCTGGGATGCGGGCTTCGAGATTTCCAGCGCCACCGGCCAGACGGAGGCCGTGCGTTCCGGCGCCGGCATCGGCATCCTGCACGATTACATCGCCCGGCAACATGACGAGCTCGTCCGCCTGCTGCCCGGCACCGCCATCCGCCGTGCCTACTGGACGACCTGGCACGAAAGCGCGCGGGACCTGACGCGCGTGCGCACCGTCGCCGAATTCCTGCAGGAACTCGTGCAGAAGGAGCACCACATCTTCCTGTGAGCGTCAGTCGCCCGCGGTCAGCGCGGTCGTCTCGGGCATCGGCACCAGCACGCTTTTGGCCCGCGACGTCCGCTTCTCTCCGGCCTCCTCTGCCGGCTTTTCGGCAACGGCGATCTTAATCTTCTCCTGGCCGGCTTCGCCCGGGAGCGGCACGCGCACGGCATTGCGGATGGCGGCCGGCTCCTCCGCCCGCTTCTCCTCGACAACCCGGCGCTTCGGCGTACGGCGCGGCTCTGCGCCATCGTCGATCACCGCCACGGGCTCGGCGCGCATCGATACGGACTGGCTGCGCAGGCCGCCGCTGCCGCCGGCATAACGCAGCATGTCGAAGGTCTGGCCCGTCACCGGCTTCAGCCGCATGCCGCCCATCAGCGCGGCGATGCGCTCTTCCGGCATGGAGGGATGGCAGAAGCGCAGGCGCACCTGCGCGGAATAGTTGCCGTCCCCGATGCGGCCCATCGCCGTTTCGCTGAGCGGCGCCGTTCGCTTGGCGAACTGCCAGGCATAAAGGCAGCTCCCGGAGGTGCCGAGCGGCCCCGTCGCATAACCGTAGACGCCATGCGTGTTCTGGCCGGCAGCTGCGTTGATCCTCATGGCGACGCCCGGCAGGGCCTGCCGCATCTCGGCAAGGATCGCCCGCCGCGTCGGCGCGCGCAGGAAGGCGGTGCCTTCGGCGGGCGTGCCGACCCGCACCGTCAGCACGTTCTCGCCGGCGGAGGCCGTCGCGTTGGAATAGACGATCGCCTGTTCGAAGAAATCGCCGCGCACCGTCTGGCGCACGCTTTCGATGCGCCCGGAGATCGACGGCAGGTAGGCAGCGGCGAATTCCGGCGAGACCTCCGTCGAGATCGGCGGCGCATCCGGCCGGATGGAACCGGTTTCGAGGAACGGATCGTGCACGGCGGTGCAGCCCGTGGCAAGGAGCGGAAGTGCAGTGAGAAGCAGCCAGCGCATGAAGAACCTATCGGATGGGGGCCGTGGAGACGGCGAGGCCGCGGGCGGCCGCCGGGTCGTAGAGATGCATGTTGAGCCGCGCGAAGACCGCCTGCGCCTGGCCGCGATTGCCGAGATGGTAGTAGGCCCAGCCGCGCAGCTGGCTGAGATCGGCCGGCTCGGCGACGAGGCTGGCGCGCGCGTTCAGCGCATCGAGCACGCGCTGGTACTGCTTGTGATCGAAGGCCGAGCGGGCACGCTGCCAGTAAATCTCGGCCCGCACCTCGCGGTCGCGCCTTTCCGCGAGCGGATAGAGGCTGACCATCGCCTCGGCATCGTCTGTCAGTCGGCCGCGCAGCAGGGTGAGCGCCGCGCCATAGGCGGCATCCGCCTGCGTGCGGCTGTTGCCGAGCGCCGCCTCGAAGGCGTTGCGGGCTTCGGCCAGCCGGTTCAGTTCGAGATGGCACCAGCCCTTGATCAGCATGGCATCGGCGGAGATCGCGCCGCGCGCTTCCAGCGCGGAGATGTCCTTGATGCAGGCGCTGAAGCGCTTCGCCTTGAAATGCGCGAGATAACCGCTGCCACCGCCCGTGGCGGAAGCGAGGGGCATTTCCACGGAGACGCTGCGGCGGCCCTTGGGCGGGGTGGCGACCTTTATCTCGGCCCAGATCTCCGGGTAGATGTCGCGGTATTCCTGCTCCAGCGCCGCATAGTCCTTCTTCTGGCCGAGGCGCAGCAGGCTGAGTGCGAGCCCCTTGACGCGCACCGGCGCGCTTTCCCAGTCGAGCGACTTTGCGAACCAGGCCCTTGCAGCCTCATACTGGCGTGAATTGTAGGCATACCAGGCGAGGATCTCCGCATGGTCGGCATTGGACGTCGCGAGGATCGCGTTGCTGTAGGCGGTGACGGTCTTCCCGTCCGCGTCCGGCTGGTCCGGCTTGGAGAAGCGCAGCGACAGCGCATTCATCAGGAAGGCCGGGTCTGCGGAAAGGTCCTCGAGATAGGCTTGCGCGACCGCATAGGCCTCTTCCTGCCTGTTCCCCGCCGCCAGCGACAGGTATAGCCCCTTGGCGTTCTCCGCATCCCGGCGCTTGGCAAGCGCCGCCTTGAACCAGCGCGCGGCACTTTCCGGCGCCTTGAGCTTCAGGTCGTACCAGCCGAGCAGCGACAGGTCCTCGAGACGTTCGCCTTTTTCTGCGGCGGCGCGAAGCTTGCCGACCTCGCCCTCCGCAATCGGCGTCTGGCGCTTTTCGTCCGCATTGAAATCCGCGATATCCTTGCGCGTCAGATCGAGTTCGACCGGCGCCAGGCCAGCCTGCAGCAGCGGAGACGTCGCCAGCAGGCCCATCGCCTTGCGCACGTCCTCCGCCGGGAAATCCCGCGTCGATTTCTGCAAGGTCGTGAGAATCTGCTGGTCCGGCAGACGCTTGTCGCCCTCGCGGAAGAGCAGGCCGCGATACACCGAAGTCAGCGCATCCTTCGCGCCGGTCCCCGCATAGGCATCGAGCAGCATCCAGGCGAGGTCGACCTCCGTCTCCGTCGACGGATCGAGACCCTTCGCCGCCTCGATGACGCCCATCCAGTCCTTGCGGGCGGTGGCGGCCATCATCTCGATACGCTGCTTGCGCCGGGCGAGCTTGCCGGAAAAATCCTCGCTCGGCATCCATTCGGGATTTTCCGAACGGCGCCTGCCGATCTCGGCCTCGATGCCGGTGAAGTCGTTCTTCTCGTAGAGCGCCCAGAGCGCGCTCTCGTCCACCTGCCGCGCAGCGGGCGAATAGACATCCGCCGGCACCACGAAATCCGGATATTTCAGCCGCAGGCGGTTCGTCTCGGCCTCCAGCCGGGCGGCCTGCTTCTGCTCGGCGTAATAATAGAGGGCAGCCATCTCGACCGCGTCGGGACCGGCCTCGCCCGCGAGCGCGATCGGCGACAAAGCCGTGCAACCGGCAAGAAGGGCGGACAGGAAAAGCGCTCTCATCGATCGGACCTCACGCCCCTCTTCGGCACCGTCACACCGAGCCAGACGGCGAAGGCGCCGAGGCAGGCGAGAACGAGCAGCACGTAGATCTGGAAATTGTCGGAGAACCAGGCGGCCGCGACCCGGCGCAGGTTGCCCGGGCTGCGGTCGGCGAAGTCGGCGATGTAGCGCTCCGCCGCCGGCAGGCTGGAAAGCGCAAGGCTCGCCGTCTCGATGGTTGCCGTGCCGCCCTGGAGATCACGCCAGACGGCAGGTGCCACGAGCCGCTGCACGCCGGCATCCACATCGCGCGGCGAACCGGCCTTGACCACCGTCCAGGTGGAAAGGCCGTCGGGCGAGCGCATCTGTGAAAGCGTCACCAGCGCACCTTCGCCATGGGGGGCCTGCGCGGCATCCTCGCCTTCATAGCTCAGCCAGCGCCCGAAACCGTTCGATGCGGCGGCGAGCCAGAGCTGCGCCCGCACGCCGAAGGAAAGGTCTTCCTGCTGCACGGCCGTCGAATTGTGGAAGGCCTGCAGGAGGTCGGCGGTCTCGTCGCCGGTGCCGGCGGAAACCGAGGCGGTGAGCACCGGGTCGGGCTTCAGCAGGTCGGCGACGGAAGCGCCGATATCGGCTTCGGCGGGGAAAGCCGATTTGCCCGCGGCGCCGAGTTCGGCAAAGTCGTTCTGCGAGGAGATCACCAGCGCGTCGCGGCCGGTGCCCTGCACGGGCAGGCCGATGGCGATCCTGGCATTCAGCGGCGCGCGGGCGGAGCGCGCCAAGCGGGACAGAAGCGTGAGGCCGGCACCGACCGACTGGCTGTCCGCCCGGTCGATGACGAGGTCGAAAGCCTTGCCGCCGCCATAGGGATAGGCCTTGCCGGCCAGCGCCGAAAGATCGGGCAGCCGGCCGACGCGGGCGAGCGCCGGAACCTCGATGGCGGTCGTGTCGAGCAGGATGAAGCGCGGCTTGCGGTCATCGCGCTCTTCCTGGCGGCAGGCGGCGTCCGCCGCCATCGGCAGCTCCGCCAGCAGTTCGATCCGGTTGACGCCCGGCCGGAAGGCGCGCAGCGGCAGCTCGATCCGCTTGCCGTCGAACTGCTCGCCGGTGCGGTTGCGGAAGGGATAGCTCTTCACCACCCTGTCGTTGACGCGCACGAGAAGCTGCGCCGTCTGGTCGAGGCCCGGCGAGGTGGCGGCGGAAAGGCGAAGGTCGAGCGTCGCATATTCCGCCGGATAGAAGTCCGCCGGCATCTCGACCGAAAAATCGGTGCGCGACAGGCGACCGGAGAAGACGCGGGTCTCGTAGCCGGCATCCTTCAGCGTGCGACGATCGCCGGCATCGACGGCGAGCACGTCCCTGCCCGTTCCGAAGATGCCGGTCTTCAGGCCATCGGCCATCGATCCCTTCACGGCAGCGAGCACGGCCGCGCGGATATCGCCGGCATTGGCGGCGCGCATGACGACACGCGCCCGCTCGGCCGAGGCGCCGGCCTGCACGGAAAGCCCGCGCGGGGTGCCGGCGAGGCCGAGTTTCGCAAGCGTGGCCGAACCGTTTCGGTCCATGGCCATGACGAGATCGATGCCCGGCCCCGTGCCCGGCCTGTCGGCGACCGAGACCGTCACGTCATCCCGGTTCAGGAACAGGACGAGCGCCTGCAGGACGGGCGCGGCCTCGTTCAGCGCCTCGGCATCGGGCAAGGCGGGAAGGACGACACGGATATCCGTGCGCTGCTCCGCCGTACGGCGAACGGCGAGCAGGCTGTCGAAATCGGCAAAGTCGGTGGAAACGGACGAGGCAAAGCCGCTTGCCGCCGGATCGAGCTTCGTCCAGAGCTCATAGGTGGCGTCGAGCGAGCAATCGACGCGATGGTGCTGCCGGGCGCGCAGGCGCACGACATTGCGGCCGGCCCGCAGGAATTCGAAGGCGACCGCGACCTTCTCCGTCTTGACGCCGTTCGGCGAGGCGATGGGAAAGCCGCCGAGGTCGCGGCCGTTGACCTCGATATCCACCTTCGCCGTGTCGGGCAGCACCGAGACCGCGTTGACATAGGCAAGGTTCAGCGTGCCGCCGGCGGCAACCTGCGGACCGTTAAGCTGGAAGGTGAAGGTCGCGACGTCGTCCTCGCCGGAAAGCGTGTAGGCCTCCGCCGACTGCTCGAAGGGCACGAGGTTTTCGGCCGCGGCGCCTTCGGACGCGATCTTCTTCGACTCGACGGGGTGCGGCAGGAGGCCGCTGGTCAGCGCCGTGCCCTCGAGGAGCGGCTTGACGGCATCGGCCACCAGCCCCTCGGCCCAGCCGGCGCCGGCCGAGGCAACGAGGAAGACGAGCGCCAGGGTCTTGAGAAGCGTGGGGTTAGCCATAGGCCTGGGCTCCTGTCAGGACCGGCGGCAGCTCGGTGGCGCGGCCGGAGATCTGGGCATTGTTGTCCTTCACGACGATGGGCGCATCGGCAAAGGATTTGACGGTGCTTTCGCGGATGAGGCCGGCGGAGTAGCGGAGCGCGCGAAGCGTCTCGCGGATGCTCCAGAGGGCGAAGCGCGAGGTACCCCAGAAGAAGCTGCGGCGCACCTGGCGGCGGGTGATGCGCTCCTGCAGGACAGCCTGGTCGGAATACATCAGTTCGGCGATCGCCAGGAAGGTTTCCGGCGTGCGCTCCTTGTAGGCGAAGCCGTGCACCGCGCCCGCCCCAGCATCGCGGCTGGAACGATAGACGACGTCGAAGGTGATGACCTGGCCGGCGCGGCGGAGCTGGATGGACGCTTCGAGCGGGTTTTCAAGGTCGATCTCCGGTGCCGTCTCGACGAATTCCACCGAGACGCCGCCGAAGGAGGCATCCTGGATGATGATGTTGGAGAGCTTGCCCTCGGCCTTCATCAGCGCATGGCGCTTGACGGGCAGGCGCTGGTTGCGGCGCAGCTCCCGCCGCTCGGCGACGACGCCGAGCGCGGCCCCGGCAAGGCCGAGATTGATGAGGTTCCAGCCGGCGACGATGGTCAGGAGTTCGGTCGCGACCGGCTCCGTCAGGAAGCGGTAGCCGGAATAGAGCGCGGCCGCGAGCAACATGAAGAAGATGAGGAAGTAGGGCCGGGCGAGCGGCGACAGCATGCTGCGGTCGAGCGTCTGGCCCTTTGCCGTGACGTTGAAGGTCGGCTTCCTCGGGCTGCGGATGACGCTGACGATCGAGCCGAAGAGCAGCACCGACTGCACATATTCATAGAGCTCGGAGACCCAGGGCCAGCGCACGCGGCCATAGAGATAGCTCTGCATGGCGAAGGAGCCGATGAGGTAGGTCACCGCGTAGGAGGCGAATTCCAGGATGTTCGCCTGGTAGATCTCCAGCGAGAAGAAGATGTAGAGCAGCGGCGAGAAGACGAAGGCGAGCCGCGACAGCGGGAACAGCCAGAACAGGTTGATGCCGGCATAGCAGATGCGCTGGGCGAGCGTCAGGCCCTTGGCGAGGAACGGCCGGTTGAGGATGAGGATCTGCAGCATGCCCTGGCACCAGCGGGCGCGCTGGCCGATGAAGGACACGAAGGTTTCCGGCTGGAGGCCGGCGATCAGAGGCTTGTCGACATAGAGGCTGTGCCAGCCCTTGGAATGCAGCGCCAGCGCCGTCTCGCAATCCTCGGTGATCGACTGGCCGGAAAAGCCGTTCGCCGCGACAAGCGCCGCGCGGCGCAGCACCGCCGCCGAGCCGCAGAAGAAGGAGGCGTTCCACTTGTCCAGCCCGCGCTGCAGGATCGAATAGAACATCTCGTTTTCCGAGGGCATGCGCGCGAAGGTCTGGAGGTTCTTTTCCAGCGGATCCGGGTTGAGGAAATAGTGCGGCGTCTGGACGAGGAAGAGCTTCTTGTCCTTCCGGAAGAAACCGACCGTCTCGCGCAGGAACTCGCGCACCGGCGCATGGTCGGCGTCGAAGACGACGACGAGCTCGCCCTTCGAGACCTTCAGCCCCTCGTTGAGATTGCCGGCCTTGGCGTGGTCGTTCTGCTTGCGGGCATGATAATGCACGCCGAGCGAGGCGCAGAGCGCCTTCAGCTGCTCGTGGCGGCGGATCGCCGCGATCGAGATGCGCGGGTCCTTGTGGTTGCGCTTGGCCTCCGTGCCGCCGTCGTCGAGCAGATAGACGTTCAGCTTGTCCTTCGGATAGAGCATCGACTTCGCCGCGGCGAGCGTGCCGGCAAGCAGCTCCGGCTCCTCGTTGTAGGACGGGATGAAGACGTCGACGGTCGGCAGGCTCGCCGCATCGCCCGTCTCCGGGCTTTCGCGCTTTACCGGATCGGCCAGCATGAAGAAGCTGATCGCCAGCATGGCGAGGCAGTACATTTCCGCGAGATAGAGGACCAGGCCGGGAATGAAGTTCAGCGGTTCATAGATGCTCGGCAGCGTCTCGGTGGTACGCCAGAAGGCGTAGCGCATGGCGAGGATGCCGGCAAAAACGAAGGTGACGAGCCGGAATGTGGCGCTCTTCGGGCGGGTCATCGCCAGGAACATCACGCCGAGCACGGCAAAACTCAAGATAAGCTGGGCCTGAAGGCTGATCGGCAGCCAGAGAAGGAACAGCCCGAACATGCCGGCGGGAACCGCCAGCCATTTGACGCACGTCATGTGCATTTGAAGAACCCCATTTGCATCGCGGCAGCGCGTCATGCGGACCGGTCCCATACAGGAACGGGAGGACATTAGGGATCCATTGGTCAACGGTTTCCTAATGGAGTGCCAAAACGGGAATGGCGTCAAAAGCGTGGTAAAGGAAGGGTTTACGCCGCGTCAGCGGTGGGCGGGCGCCTGCGATTTCGCCACGATGAGGATGCCGGCGAGGGACACGGCGAGCCCCCCGGCCATGGCCCAGGACAGGGGCTCGCCGAACATCAGCCAGGCCCAGACCATGGTCACCGGCGGGCTGAGATAGAGGACGGCGGTCACCCGGGCGGGCGAGGATTTGCGCAGCGCGAGATAGTAGAGGCTCCAGGCACCGAACGTCGCGACGAAGACGAGCCAGAGGATGCCGCCGATGAAGCCCCGGTCGAGAACCGGAAGCACGCCGCCCTCGTGCCAGGCCGGCACGGCGAAGATCGCGGCTGCCGACAGGCACTGGATGCAGAGGCTCTGATAGACCGGCATGGCATTGACCGGGCTGCGTTTCTGCAAGAGCGTCGCCAGCGCCAGGGACAGGGTGCCGAGAACGGGAAGGCCATAGGCCCAGAGCGGCACGTGGCCGATCTCCAGCGACCAGCCGGAGGCGATGAGCACGCCGGCAAGGCCGATGAACGAACCGATCCATTGGCGCCCTGTCAGAGCCTGGCCGAGAATGGGCCAGGACAGGAAGGCGACGGCAAGCGGCAGCATGTCGGTGATGAGCGCGACGAGACCGGTGGGCACACCGAGACCGATCGCCAGCGCGAAGCCGGAGAGATAGCCGGCCATGGCCAGCGCGCCAAGCAGCATCTGGAGGGCGACGTCCCTGCCGCGCATCCTCGGCCCCAGGGCAAGCGCGAAGGGCAGCAGCACCAGCCCGGACACGAGGCTTCGCCAGAAGAGGATGAGGAAGATCGGCGCATGGTCGCTGGCAAAGCGCACGCCGATGAAGCCGGCACTCCAGCACACGACCAGTGCCGCCTCGAGAAGGACGAGGACGCCGAGCGACCAGAGCCGGTTCGCACGGACGGAAGGCAGTGCCGCAAGATCGCTGGCGCTCATAGCTGGTCCATGATCGAGACGGCGATCCTGCGGGCCGCCTTCAGCCGACCGTCATGCCCGTCGAGGCCGGCGCGGGCCATGGCGCCCTCCAGCACGAAGGACAGGTGTTCCGCCATCGCGTCGATCGCAGCGCCGCCATCGGGCTTCATTTCGCGCAGGCAGGCCCTGAAGAGCTGCTCGACCTCTTCCTTCTGCAGGGCCACCGTCGCCCGGCCTGCATCGCCGACGGGAAGCTCGGCGGCGGCATTCAGCAGGCCGCAGCCGCGAAACCCCCAGCCATAGGCGCGTTCGGCATGGTCGACATAGGAATCGAAGACCGCCAGCAGCCGCTCGCGCGGCGTCGCGGCCTTGGCCAGCCGCTCGCCGTAGAGCGCATGCCATTCCGCAAGGCGCGCCTCCAGGTAGGCGTTCACGAGATCGGACTTGGAGGAGAAGTTGTTGTAAAGGCTCATCTTGGCGACGCCCGCATGCGCGGTGATCGTATCGATCCCCGTCGCCCCGACCCCATCCCGGTAAAACAGCTCGGCCGCCGCCTTCAGCAGGCGCTCCCGCGCAGGCACCCGTTCACCCATTGCGCCCTCCAATAACTATGTAGACCGATCTACCTATTTTCTACACAAGTCAAGAGGGCATGGGCAAGGCATCGCCAAAACGGCGCCGTCCCGCGGGAAAGCTGCAACCATCCGGATTTCAGGGGAGAAGAAGTGGTACGGTTGAGTGGAGTTGAACCACTGACCTCAGGTGCCACAAACCTGCGCTCTAACCAACTGAGCTACAACCGCACACGGCGCGTCCTGCGCGCTTGGTGCGTCACATAAGGGGAGCCGCACCATTTTTCAAGCGTTTTTTGCAAGCGCTCAAATGAAAATGGCCGAGCGATTGCCCGGCCATTTTATCATGGGGTCCAGCCCCGCACCAGACGGTGCTCAGACGGTCTTGAAGGACTTCATGGCCTTCTCGGCGGCCGACTTGCCGGGAGCGGCGACCTTCTCGGCAACCTTCTTGGAGGTTTCCTGCAGGGTCTTGGCCTGCTCGACGGCAACTTCGGCCTGCTTGCGCAGGAAGGCGGTCTGCAGTTCGAAGAGTTCGGAAACGGACTTCACGCCGAGCAGGGCTTCCATGTGCGAAAGCGAGTTCTCGGCATTGGTGCGGAGCGCTTCGATGGCCTTGAGGCCGAGTTCGACGGAGCCGGCCTGCGCGCTTTCAAGCGTCGCTTCGACGGTCTTGGTGGCGTCTTCGGCAGCTTCCTTCATCTTGGCATAGGCCTCCTTGGTCTGCGCGGCGCCCTTTTCGGCGAATTCGCGGAAGCTCTCGGAGAACTTGCTCGGGTCGATGGATGCGATGGAGAATACGTCGTCCGTCTTCTTGGTAGCCATTGTCTGCGCTCCTTGGTTTGGCCCTCTCTAGAGGCGCCGTGTTCTTGGATGGCCTCTATATAGGCGATCTTATTTCGCATTGCAACAAAATTGTGCATCGCACAATAAATCATGAGGCCGTTAACCCTTCTGCCCGAAAGCCCGGGGCTTTGCGGGCCGGGCGCTGGACCCTCCGCCGGTGCGCCGCTATTAATAAAGTGTTAATGGAAAGCCGGGACGCCGGATTGAGACAGGCCTGAACATGTCCGCAAAGCAGTATCCCTTTATCGACGTCGCCGTCCATGAACGGGTGCGCCTGCCCTTCGCCAGGGGCGAGGCGGTCGTGCTGTTTTCCAGGGACATGGCGCGCGTGCTCTGGTCGAACGGCCGCGGCGCGGCCCTCTTCGGCCATGACAATATCTACGATTTCCTCGATGCCGGGCCGGACCGCGCCGACGTCGCCTTCCGCCAGCTGGCGGCAACCGCCCGCCAGGTGCAGGCGCCGGGCGATCGCCGCAGCTTTCTCATGCGCGTCGGCAGCGGCTTTCGCAGCATGCCGGTGACGGCCGCCGTCGAGGACGTCACCATCCGCCCCGGCGACGAGGCGATCCTGTTCAGCGCGCCGGTCGGCGCCGGCCGGCAGAGCCCGCAGGAGGCCGCCGCCGCCATGCTGACCGGCTTCGACGATCCGGACACGCACATGGCCGTGCTCGACGGCTCGGGCACAATCATCGCCGCCTCGGACGGTTTCGAAGGCCTTTCCATCAGCCCGGAGACGCGCCGCGCCCTCGTCGAGGCCGCCGGGCGCAGCACCGAGCGCCTCGTCAAGCGCCCGATCGCCACCGGCCGCGGCCATCTGCCCGCCGCCATCGGCCGCATCGCCGCCGACCCGCCGCTCCACCTGCTCTTCGCCGTCGAAACGATCCTGGGCCATCTCGACCCGGATGAAACCGCGGCGGAACCCGTTGCCGAGACGCCGGCCGAAACCGTCCTGGACGCCGAGCGCCCCGCGCCGGCGGTGGAGGAGACGCAGGAGCAGGCTGAACGGATCGCCGGCGTGGTGGAACCGGTCTGCGAGCCCGTTGCCATCGAAACAGAGCCCATGGTCGACGACGGAGCCGCACCGGAGGACGGCATGGAGGCCGCGGTTTCCGCCGAAGAGATCGTCGAGACGGCTTCCGACATCCTGCCGGCAGCGGACGAACCGGCCGCGAACCTGCCGGATGCCGCCACGGAGGAGACCGTCGGAACCGAAGCCGAAAGGGCCGAGGCCGTTCTGGTCGCGGCCGAAAATGACGGGGCGGATCGCAACACGGACGGCTTTACCTTCAATCCGCAGGGCCGGCCGATCCGGTTCGTCTGGAAGATCGATGCGGAGGGCCGGTTCAGCGAGATTTCGGAGGAGTTCGCCGCCGCCGTCGGCCCGCATGCCGCCGCGATTGCCGGCGAGCGCTTCTCCGACGTCGCCACCCGCTTCGACCTCGACCCCGAGGGCAAGATCGGCGACCTCCTGCGCCGCCGCGACACCTGGTCCGGCAAGACGATTCTGTGGCCGGCCGAGGGCACCAACCTCGTCGTGCCCGTCGACCTCGCGGCCCTGCCGACCTATTCGCGCAACCGGGAATTCGATGGCTTCCGCGGCTTCGGCATCGTGCGCATCGCCGATGCAGCCCCGGATCCGCACGCCCGCGGCCTGATGCTTGCCAGCGCCGCGGATGACCAGGCGGCCGAGATGGAGGAAGTCTTCGCCGAGGAAGCCGGCACGCTCCTGGAGAGCGCGGCCGGGGAGCTGGACGACACCACCGAGGCGACGACGCAACCTGTCGCGGACGCCACGGACACGGCAGACGACGTCTCCGTCATGCCGGACGAGGCCGATCACATAGAGGGAACGACCCCGGTAGCGCAGGACACCGTCGAAACGGAGGCGGCAACGGAAGCCTCTGTGGAAGATGGCGAGGACATGCAGGCCACGCCCGCCGAGGACGAAGAGGATGCCTTCCGCGGCGAGCGCCCGGCGCTGCGCCTCGTCGAGACCCCGGCCCGCCGGCAATCCGACAAGATCGTGCAGCTCGAGACCCGACGCAATCGCGGCGGTCTCTTCGACGGCCTTTCGACCGGCGAGCAGGCCGCCTTCCGCGAGATCGCCCGCCAGCTTGGCGAGACCTTCGGCAAGCGCAAGCCGGAGGACCGTCCGTCGGCCGAGCCTGTGGAAACGGCGGCTGGCGGCGAACAAACGGACGAGACGACCGGTGACGCCCGCCCGGAAATTCCGGAGAGCGCCGAGGCAACCGCCATCGCGCAGACCGCCGACGAAACCCATGCGGAAGTGCCCGGCCTCGAAATCGGCCCGCATGCCGACGACCTCCTGAACGAGGCGCATGCCGAAGGGCGCACGGCCATCGCGCCGCCGCGCCGGCAGATGGACTATGGTCTTACCGCCGCGGTGGTCGACGTGCTGCCCGTCGCGCTGCTCGTTCATGTCGGCGACCGGCTCATCCACGCCAATCCGGAATTCTTCCGCCTGACGGGTTATGGCGGCCTTGAGGACCTCGAAGCCTCGGGCGGGCTCGACATCCTCCTGGCCGGCCCCGACGAGGACGCGGAAGACGGCGACGGCACCATGACCCTGCGCCATGCCGACGGCGAGAGCACGAGCGCCGTGCACGCCCGCCTCCAGTCGATCCGCTGGGAGGACGGCACGGCGCTGATGCTGGCGCTGACGCCGCTGCACACGAAGTCCGCGCTTTCGCTGGTCGAGACCGCGCCGGCTCCAGTGGCGGAAGCCGAGGATCGCAATGCCGACCAGGCCGCGGCCGCGGCGCTGCGCATCGAGGTCAGCGAATTGCGCTCGATCCTCGAAACGGCGACCGACGGCGTCGTCGTCGTCGGGCAGGACGGCGACATCCGCTCGATGAACCGCTCGGCCAGCGCCCTCTTCAACTATGACGAGGACGAGACGCGCGGCCGGCCCTTCGCCATGCTCTTTGCCCATGAAAGCCAGAAGGCGGTGCTCGACTATCTCGCCGGGCTTGCCGGCCACGGCGTCGCCAGCGTGCTCAACGACGGGCGCGAGGTCATCGGCCGCGAGGCGGCCGGCGGCTTCATCCCGCTCTTCATGACCATGGGCCGCCTCTCCTCCTCCGCCGGCTATTGCGCGGTCATTCGCGACATCACCCAGTGGAAACGCACGGAAGAGGAGCTGCGCAACGCCAAGCGGGCCGCCGAGACGGCCAATGCCCACAAGAGCGACTTCCTCGCCCGCGTCAGCCACGAGATCCGCACGCCGCTTAATGCCATCATCGGCTTTTCCGACATGATGGCGACGGAGCGCTTCGGACCGATCGGCCATCCGCGCTATATCGAATATGCCAACGACATCGGCCGCTCCGGCCGCCATGTGCTCGACATCGTCAACGACCTGCTCGACATTTCGAAGATCGAGGCGGGCGAGATGGAGCTGGAATTCACCGCCGTCGGCCTCAACGAGACGCTCGCCGAGGCGGTCTCGCTGGTGCAGCCGCAGGCGAACGCCCAGCGCGTCATCATCCGCACCTCGCTTTCGGCCAATGTGCCGCAGATCGTCGCCGACCTGCGCTCGATCAAGCAGATCGCGCTCAACATCCTGTCGAACGCCATCCGCTTCACCCCGTCGGGCGGGCAGATCGTCGTGTCGACGGCCTATGAGGCGAACGGCAGCGTCGTGCTGCGCATCCGCGACACCGGCGTCGGCATGACGCGCAGCGAACTGGAACAGGCGATGAAGCCCTTCCGGCAGGTGACGACAGGCGCGCGCAAGCGCGGCGACGGCACCGGCCTCGGCCTGCCGCTGACCAAGGCGATGGTCGATGCCAACCGGGCGAACTTCGCCATCAGCTCCACGCCGAACGAGGGCACGCTGGTCGAAGTGATCTTTCCCTCGCCGCGCGTGTTGGCAGATTGAGCCGATTGGATTAGAGCGGGAGGACGAGGGCAAGGCGCATCGACGACCCCTCATCCGGCTCCCGCACCTCCCCGGCGAGGTTCCCGCGTGAAGCGGGATGAGGGAAACCGCTCGGACGCCTGCCTGCCGAAGGACCCCTTTTCCCGAGGTGAACGCCTTGCAGGTATCTTCCGAAAGTCTACCGGCACAGATGCTCGGCCGCAGGACGGGCATGCGGCGCCATCCGCTCCTGTCGGCCTCCGCCGTGCTCGCGGCCGTCATCGTGCTGATACCGGCCATCGCCATCGTCGTCATCGCCTTGACGGGCGGCACCGACAACTGGCCGCATCTCATCAGCAATGTCATTCCGCGCGCGACGCTGCGCACGCTGATCCTGCTTGCCGGCGTCGGCACGATCACGGCGATCGTCGGCGTCGTCACGGCCTGGCTTGTGGCGAGCTGCGAGTTCCCCGGGCGCCGTCTGCTCTCCGGCCTGCTGGTGCTGCCGCTCGCCATTCCCGCCTATCTCGGCGCCTATGCCTTTGCGGAGTTCTTCTCCTTCACCGGCCCGGTACAGACCGCCTATCGCGCGCTCTTCGGCTTCCAGACGAGCCGCGACTACTGGTTTCCGGAAGTGCGCACCACGGGTGGGGCGATGCTGGTCCTGTCCAGCGTGCTCTATCCCTACATCTACCTCTCCGCCCGCTCGATGTTCCTGATGCAGGGCCGGGCGGCGGCCGACGTGGCGCGCACGCTCGGCGCGGGCCCGCTCAAGGTCTTCGCCAGGATCCAGATCCCCATGGCGCGGCCGGCGATCATGTTGGGGCTGACGCTGGTCGCCATGGAGACACTGAACGATATCGGCGCGGTGGAATATCTCGGCGTGCAGACCCTCACCTTCTCGATCTTCGACACCTGGCTCAACCGCGGCAGCCTTGCCGGCGCGGCGCAGATCGCCTGCATCATGCTGGTCTTCGTCATCTGCCTGATGATGGTGGAGCGCGCCGCACGCCGCCGGCAGCGGTTTTCCAGCCAGAAGACGACGGCGGCCGTGCACGATTCCGTGCGCCTCAAGCTTTCAGGCTGGAAGAAATGGGCCGCAACGCTTGCCTGCCTTCTGCCGCCAGTCATCGGTTTTGCCATTCCCGTCTTCGTGCTCGGCGGTTATGCCGCGCGCCGGCTGGAGCAGTTCGCCTCCACGCGGCTTCTCTCCGCGCTCTGGAACAGTGTCCTCGTCTCGGGCTCGACCGCGCTCGTCGCGGTGCTGCTCGCCTTCCTGCTCGCCTATGCCGCGCGCACCACGCGCTCGCGGCTGAATGCCGCCGCCGGCCGCTTCGCGTCCTTCGGCTATGGCGTGCCGGGCACGGTGCTGGCCATGGGCGTGCTCATCCCGCTCGCCAATTTCGACAATGCGGTCGATGCCTTCCTGCGGGCGCAGTTCGGCATCTCGACCGGGCTGCTGCTCTCTGGCACCGGCTTTGCCATCATCTATGCCTGCACGGTGCGCTTCCTCACCATGGCGGAAGGCACGATCGATGCCGGCTTCCACAAGCTCTCGCCCCATCTCGACATGGCCGCGCGCACGCTCGGGCGCACCAGCAGCCAGACGCTCTGGAGCGTGCTCCTGCCCATGATGCGGCCGGCGACGCTGACGGCGGCGCTGCTGATCTTCATCGAAAGCATGAAGGAACTTTCAGCGACGATCATGCTGCGCCCGTTCAACTTCAACACGCTGGCGACACTGGTCTACGAGGACGCCTCGCGGGCGAAGGTGGAGGATGCCGGCGTGCCGGCCGTCATCATCGTCGCCGTCGGGCTCATTCCCGTCTTCCTCGTCTCGCGGTCGCTGGACCGCAAGGACGGCTAAACCGCGTTCGGGCAAAAAAGGGGGCGGCATAAGCCGCCCCGATAGTTGAATGCTGTCCAACAAAAGCGTGGTGAACGGCCTCATGCCATCGGGTCGGGTGCGACCGGAACGCCCATCATCGGGCGCGCTCAAGTTGGCACGACCTTGCGTCATTCCGGCTTAACAAAACCTTACCTGACCGGTTCCGGCACAAACCTTTCGTTCACAACTTCGAAAACTTGGTTAATGCGGCAGTCGGGAATCGTTAACGTCGAAGGCGCTCACGATTTCAGCGCCTCCAGGTCCGCGAACAGCTCCAGCGCCTCCGGATTGGCGAGCGCTTCCTTGTTCTTGACCGGCCGGCCGTGAACGACCTCGCGCACGGCAAGCTCGACGATCTTGCCCGACTTGGTGCGCGGGATATCGGCGACCTCGATGATCTTCGCCGGCACATGGCGCGGCGAGGCGCCGGTGCGGATCTTCGTGCGGATCGTCTTTTCCAGTGCCTCGTCCAGCACCTTGCCGGGAGCAAGGCGCACGAACAGCACGACGCGCACGTCGTCATCCCAGTCCTGGCCGATGCAGAGGGCTTCGACGACCTCCTCCAGCTGCTCGACCTGGTTGTAGATCTCCGCCGTGCCGATGCGCACGCCGCCGGGGTTCAACGTCGCATCCGAGCGGCCGTGGATGATGATGCCGTCATGGCTGGTCCATTCGGCAAAGTCGCCATGGCACCAGATGTTGTCGAACCGCTCGAAATAGGCGGCGCGATATTTCGCACCGTCCGGGTCGTTCCAGAACATGACCGGCATGGAAGGGAAGGCCCTGGTGCAGACCAGCTCGCCCTTCTCGCCGCGCACCGGATGGCCGTCCTCGTCCCAGACGTCCATGGCAAGGCCGAGGCCCGGGCCCTGGATCTCGCCGCGCCAGACGGGACGCAGCGGAATGCCGAGCACGAAGCAGGAGACGATATCCGTGCCGCCGGAAATGGAGGCAAGCTGCACGTCGGGCTTGATGCCCTCGTAGACGAACGAGAAACCTTCCGGCGAAAGCGGCGAGCCGGTGGAGGTCAGCAGGCGAAGGCTCGAAAGGTCATGCGTCGTCAGCGGCGTGAAGCCACCCTTGCGCACGGCATCGATATATTTGGCGGAGGTGCCGAACACGGCGAACTTTTCGTCTCGCGCATAGTCGAACAGCACATTGCCGTCGGGATGGAAGGGCGAGCCGTCGAACAGGCAGAGCGTGGCGCCGACGGCAAGGCCGGAGACCAGCCAGTTCCACATCATCCAGCCGCAGGTGGTGAAGTAGAACAGCCGCTCGCCCGCAACGAGGCCGCAATGCAGGCGGTGTTCCTTGAGATGCTGCAGCAGCGTGCCGCCGGCCGAATGCACGATGCATTTCGGCACGCCCGTCGTGCCCGACGAGAAGAGGATATAGAGCGGATGGCGGAACGGCAGCGGCACGAAGGTGAGCGGCTTGGCCTCATAGGGCGCCATCAGCGCATCGAGCGTGCGGCCATCCGACAGCGCACCGGCAAGCGCCTCGGCATCGCCCGCATAATGCACCACCACGACGGGGACACCCAGCTTGCCGGCGACGGCCTTCACCTTGGCGGAGACGTCCTGCAGCTTGCCGGCATACCAGTAGGCATCGCAGGCGATGAAGAGTTTCGGCTCGATCTGGCCGAATCGGTCGAGCACGCCCTGCTCACCGAAATCGGGCGAACAGGAGGACCAGATGGCACCGAGCGAGGCGGCGGCGAGCATGCAGGCGATGGTTTCCGGCATGTTCGGCATCATGGCGGCGACGCGGTCTCCCTCGCGTATGCCCATCGCCGCGAAGGCCTGCTGGAGTTTCGAGACCCGTTCGCGAAGCGCGTCCCAGGACCAGCGGTAGGAGACCTTGTCCTCGCCGCGGAAGACGATGGCATCGTCCGGGCCGGTCGTCTTCAGGAGGTTTTCCGCAAAGTTCAACCGGCCCTCGGGGAAGAAGCGGGCCTCCAGCATGCGCTCGCCGTTTTCGAGGGCCACGCCGCCCTTTTCGCCGATGACCTCGCCGTCATCCCAGACCGCGGTCCAGAACGCCGCGCGGTCCTCCACCGACCAGGCGTGCAGGTCGTCGTAGGATTTCAGGTCGCGCCCGGCGATGCGGCTGCCGGCCTTCATGAACAGGGCCATCGGGCTCCTTGCCAGGATGTCCGCCGAAGGTTTCCACAAGGGCATTTCTGACGTCATGCTTTCCTCCACTCCATGGCCTTCGTATAGCATGTTGCGCCGCAGTATAAAGTGGCGAACGCCGGTTCGCGCCGCTGCCGGACGCAATTCCGCCATGGCCCATTTGATTTCTTCTGCCCAAGCGCCTATCCCCGTTCGCTTGAAGTGATGTGAACGCTGCCGGTAGAGGACCCGCACCCGAATGACCCTTTCCCGTTTCATCCAGTCACGGCATCTCGTGCGGGGAACTCTTGTCGTTCTGGTGCTCTTCGCCGCCGTGCGCATCGGCTTTCCCTTCCTCATCCAGACCGATACGGTCGGCAAGGAGATCGAAAGGACGCTCGAAGCCTGGACGGGCGCCGACGTCGAGATCGGCCAGGAGGCGGCGTTCTCCTTCTGGCCCTATCCGCGGGTGACGCTCGGCAATGTGCGGATGGTCGACGCGGCCGACAGGAGCGAGCTTGCGCATGTCGACGCCATATCGGCGAGCTTCGACCTCTTCGGTGCGGTGCGCGGCAAGCCGGTGTTCAGCGATTTCGACCTCATGCGGCCGACGATCCGCGTGGGCTGGGATGCCGATGGCGTCTTCAACTGGCGCCACAGCGGCTGGCTGATGCAGGCGATCGACGCGACCAAATCGGCGCCCGAGGGCCAGGCGATACCGGAACTGCCGGAAGAGCGCATCGGCACGATCAACGTGCTCGACGGCGTCATCGAGGTCACGCAGGGCGACGGGACCGCGCCCTACCGCATTTCCGACATCAACGGAAATATCGGCTGGCCGGCCCTGCGTCGGCCGCTCGATCTCGCGCTTTCGGGCGTCGTCAACGGCGAGATGACGCGCTGGACCTTCGACAGCGACCATCCGCTTGCCCTGCTCGCGGGGCACAACGCCAATGTGCGCACCAATCTTTCCGCCGATCCGACGACGATGAACTTCGAGGGGATTGCCAATCTTTCGGCAAACGCCTTCATCGCCGGCAACATGACGCTGTCGACCCCGTCGCTCGGCCACCTGCTCGCCTGGCAGGGCAAGGACATCCCCTCCGTCGGCAATCTCGGCCATATCACCGCCGAGGCGAAGGTGACGACGGCGGGCTACACGGCCAAGCTGGAAGACCTGAAGCTGACCCTCGACAATGCGCGGGCGACCGGCGTGCTCGACGTCAACATGCCGCCGGACGGCCTGCCGCAGGTGGGCGGCACGCTGGCCTTCGACCGGATCGACCTTCACGCCTTCCTGACCGCCTTCTCGCCGCTTCCCGGCGCCGACCAGGCCACCACCGGCATCGACACCGCCTTCATCCATCAATTCGGCATGGACCTGCGGCTTTCCGCCAAGAGCGCGGATTTCTCGCCCTTCTCCCTGCAGGACCTCGCCGCCGGCATGCGCATCGAGAACGGCCGCGCCTCCTTCGACATCGGCGACAGCCAGTTCATGGACGGCCGCATGACCGGGCGCATCGCGCTGACCGAGCAGGGGTTCCGCGGCGGCGGGCGCCTGCAGATGTCGCTGAGCAATGTCGATATCGGCGCGATCGTCAACACGCTCGCCCTGCCCGGGCCGCTGCCGGCAGGACGCGGCTCGGCCGATTTCGAGCTGTCGACGGACCGGCCGCTCTGGGCGACGACGGCGTCCGACATGTCCGGCCAC
Organism: Shinella sp. WSD5-1; assembly: GCF_963942435.1. Lineage (GTDB taxonomy): Bacteria > Pseudomonadota > Alphaproteobacteria > Rhizobiales > Rhizobiaceae > Shinella > Shinella yambaruensis. The sequence continues at coordinate 1,357,025 of NZ_OZ012596.1, read as the reverse complement.
TTCCGGCTGGCCATGGGACCCGGCACGCTCACCCATTTCAACCGCCAGGCCTTCGAGGAGCGGGCGGCGAAGAACGCCTTCTTCAACTTCTCCGAGGCGTCGAACGGATCCTTCGATTTCGTCCGGGCCGACGTGGAGGCCCGGCTCGACCGGGGCCTGGCGGAGCTGACCAAGGCGCAGATCGAAGGCAACGAGAAGCTGCTGACGCTCTCCGGCATGATCCCCTATCGCAGCGGCAGCGTCGCGCTGGCCGGCACGCTCGCCGACCGGCAGCAGGCGGAAACTCCCGTCGTCACGCCGGCGATCAGCTTCTTCGTCGGCGGTTCCTGGCCGGAGCCGGTGATCTCGCCGATCTCCATCCTGACGGGGCAGCAGCCCCGCCAGTAGGGCTCCCGTCCAGGCTTAACGGCCGGCGAAGGCCGCCTGCTCGTCGCGCTGGCGCTGGACCTCGCGGCGCTTCGTCATGAGCGAGGCGATGAGGACGCCGATGGCGACGAGGCCGATAAGCAGCGTGCAGGCCGCGTTGATCTCCGGCGTCACGCCGAGACGCACCTGGCTGTAGATCTTCATCGGCAGGGTCGTGGCGCCGGGTCCCGAGGTGAAGCTCGCGATGACGAGGTCGTCGAGCGAGAGCGTGAGGGCCAGCATCCAGCCGGACAGCACGGCCGGCGCGATGACCGGCAGCGTCACCTCGAAGAAGGTCTTCACCGGCGTCGCCCCGAGATCCATCGCGGCCTCCTCGATCGAGCGGTCGAAGGAGAGCAGGCGCGACTGCACCACGACCGTGACGAAGCACATCGAGAAGGTGATGTGTGCCAGCATGACCGTCACGAAGCCGCGGTCGAAACCGATGGCGACGAAGAGCAGGAGCAGCGAAAGACCGGTGATGACCTCCGGCATGACGAGCGGCGCGTAGACCATGCCGGAGAACAGCAGCCGGCCGCGGAAACGCGTGTAGCGCGTCAGCGCCAGCGCCGCCATGGTGCCGAGGACGGTGGCGACGGTGGCCGACAGCAGCGCCACGCGGATCGTCACCCAGGCGGCATCCATCAGGCCCTGGTTGTTGAAGAGCGAGACGTACCACCGGGTCGAGAACCCGGCCCAGACCGTGACCAGCTTCGACTCGTTGAAGGAGAAGATGACCAGCAGAACGATCGGCAGGTAGAGGAAGGCGAAGCCGAGAACGACCGAGACGATGTTGAAACGCGACCAGGTGTTCATGGGTTTACCTCCCCTGCTCTTCGGCTTTCGCCTGCGCGTTCTGGAAGAACACGATGGGCACGACCAGGATGAGGAGCAGGATGGTGGCGACGGCGGCCGAGACGGGCCAGTCGCGGTTCGCGTTGAACTCGTTCCACAGCGTCTTGCCGATCATCAGCGTCTGCGACCCGCCGAGCAGGTCCGGAATGACGAATTCGCCGACCGCCGGGATGAAGACGAGCATGCAGCCCGCGACGATGCCGGGGATGGAGAGCGGGAAGGTCACCTTCCAGAAGGCGGAGATCTGCGGGCAGCCGAGATCCTGCGCCGCCTCGATCAGCGTGTTGTCCATCTTCTCCAGTGCCGAATAGAGCGGCAGCACCATGAAGGGCAGGTACGAATAGACGATGCCGATATAGATCGCCCAGTTGGTGCCGATGATGATCAGCGGCGTATCGATGATGCCGATGCCGATGAGGAACTGGTTGAGCAGGCCCTCCGGCTTCAGGATGGCGATCCAGGCATAGACGCGGATCAGGAAGCTCGTCCAGAACGGCAGGATGACGAGCATCAGCAGCGTCGGGCGCAGCGTGCGCGGCGCCTGCGCCATGCCGTAGGCGATCGGATAGCCGATCAGGAGCGTGATCAGGGTCGAGACGCCGGCGACCCAGAGGCTCGACAGATAGGCGTTCAGATAGAGCGCGTCCTCGGTGAGCCAGACGTAATTGTCGAAGCTGAACTGGCCGATCTTCGCCAAGAGGCCGGAAAGGCCGTCCGCCAGCGCGAAGACAGGCTCGTAAGGCGGCTGGGCGATCGCGGTCGTCGAGAGCGATATGCGGAAGACGATGAAGAAGGGAATGAGGAAGAAGAACAGCAGCCAGGCATAGGGAATGATGATGACGAGGCGGCTGAAGATGGCGGAGCCGAACTTTGTCATCGGGTCAATCCTTCAGCACGACGCCGGCCGTCTCGCCGAAGGAGACCCAGACCTTCTCGTCATAGGCGATCGGATCCTCCACCTCGCGCTGGGCATTGAGCATCGATGCCTTCACGACCTTGCCGCTGCCGAGCTTGACGTAGAAGACCGTCATGTCGCCGAGATAGCCGATATCCCAGATCTCGCCCTCGGCCGCGTTGACGGAGGCATCCACGGGCGCGGCGCGCGTCACCTTCAGCTTTTCCGGGCGGATGGCAAAGCCGGCCGCGCTGCCCGCCGCGGGCGCATGGCCAGCCGCGGTGCGGACCGTGAAGCCGTCGCTGGTGGCAAGCTCGACCTTGCCGTTGCCGCTCGCCGAGACCTTGCCGTCGAGGATGTTCACATCGCCGATGAAGTCGGCGACGAAGCGGGAATTCGGCGCTTCGTAGATTTCCGCCGGGGTGGCGACCTGGATGACCTTGCCATGGCTCATGACGGCGATGCGGTCGGCCATGGTCATCGCCTCTTCCTGGTCGTGCGTGACGACGACGAAGGTGAGGCCGAGTTCCTGCTGCAGGTCCATCAGCTCGAACTGGGTTTCCTCGCGCAGCTTCTTGTCGAGCGCGCCGAGCGGTTCGTCGAGCAGCAGCACCTTCGGGCGCTTGGCGAGCGAGCGGGCGAGCGCCACGCGCTGGCGCTGGCCGCCGGAGAGCTGGTGCGGCTTGCGTTTCGCGAATTTCTCGAGCTTCACCAGCTTCAGCATCTGGGCGACACGCTCGGCGATCTGGTTCTTCGGCATGCCGTCCTGCCTGAGGCCGAAGCCGATATTGCTCTCCACCGTCATGTGCGGGAAAAGCGCGTAGGACTGGAACATCATGTTGACCGGCCGCTTGTAGGGCGGGATGCCGGCGATGTCCTGGCCGTCGAGGATGATTTCACCCGAGGTCGGCCGCTCGAAGCCGGCGAGCATGCGCAGGAGCGTGGACTTGCCGCAGCCGGATGCTCCTAGCAGGGCGAAGAATTCGCGGTGGTAGATGTTGAGGGTGAGATCATCGACGGCAGTGAAATCGCCGAACCTCTTCGTGACATTGCGGAACGTGATGAATGGCTTTGCGTCCGGATCCGTCCACGGTGCGAAGGAACGACGGATATTGCCGAGAGATTTCATTGCCTGTCCCCATCTCTTTTCTTGGCAGCACAAATGAAATTGCCCGGAAGAGGCTTCCGGGCAATTCGTTGCGGGCCGGTTATTGACCGGTCACGATCTTGGTCCAGGTCCGTGTGAACAGGCGCTGCGTCTTTGCATCCAGCGTCGTGTTGGTGAAGAGCTTCGCCAGCGTCGCCTCATCCGGATAGATCGTGGTGTCTTCCAGGATCTCCTTCGGCATGACGGCCTGTGCCGCCTTGTTGCCGTTGGCATAGTGGATGTAGGTCGAGGCTTTCGCGATCACTTCCGGGCGCATGATATAGTCGAGGAAGGCGTGGGCCTCTTCGACATGCGGCGCATCGGCGGGGATCGCCATCTGGTCGAACCACATCTGCGTGCCTTCCTTCGGGATCACGTAGCCGACCTCGACGCCATTGCCGGCCTCTTCCGCGCGGTCGCGGCCCTGGAAGATATCGCCCGACCAGCCGATCGCGATGCAGATGTCGCCGTTGGCAAGGCCGTTGATGAACTCGGAGGAGTGGAACTTGCGCACGAAGGGGCGCACCTTCATGAGGGCTTCCTCGGCCTTCGCAATGTCGGCCGGATCATGGCTGTCGGGATTGAGGCCGAGATAGGCGAGCACGACCGGAATGATATCGGTCGGGGAATCCAGCATGTTGATGCCGCAATCCTTCAGCTTCTCGGCATTGGCCGGGTCGAGGATCGCGCTCCAGCTGTCGATCGCGTCCGTGCCGAGCGCTTCCTTGATCTTGGCCTTGTTGTAGCCGATGCCGATCGTGCCCCACATGTAGTTGATCGAATATTCGTTGCCCGGATCGAAGGGCTCCATGCGGGCGGCGACCATGTCCCACATGTTCTTGAGGTTCGGCAACTTCGACTTGTCGAGCTTCTGGTAGACGCCCGCCGAAATCTGGCGCTGCAGGAAGGTGTTGGTGGGCACAACCACGTCATAGCCCGTGCCGCCGGCCAGGAGCTTGGTTTCCAGGATCTCGTTCGAATCGTAGACGTCGTAGACGACCTTGATGCCGGTTTCCTTGGTGAAATCGTCGATGATCGAGCTATCGATATAGTCGGACCAGTTGTAGACGTTAACGACTTTTTCCTGCGCGAACGCGCCGCCGGCACCAAGCAGCGCGAGCGTGGCAGCGGTCGCCAAAAGAGTACGCCTTATCATTGATTTATCTCCCAGTTTTTCTTTCGGGCCTATGAGTTCGTATGAAGAACAGTCGCCGATTATGGATGTTTTTCAAGAGGCGACAAGCGGCATTCTACGCAAACACAGGGCGAATTTTGATATCACATTTTTCTCATTCCTATCAGATTTGAAGCCCTAACAGCGGCGGAAATCAAGCAAAAAGTCACTGGAAGTCGAAAAGGCTCAAGCCGGCCACCATTTCGTCGAGCCCGAGGGGGCGCGTTACCGGCGGCTCGGCGCGGGCAAGACAGCCCTGCCGCTCGCAGAGCCGGCAGGCCGCGCCGACCGCAACCGACCCCTCCCGCCGCACCGCCTCGCCATAGACCGTCTCCTCCGCATGGGCCGCGTCGCAGCCGACAAGCAATGCCGTGCGGCGCACCCGCTCGGCAAAGACGCCCTGCGGCCCCTCCAGCGTGCGCGAGATCGCCAGGAACGCGGCACCGTCCGGCATTTCCACGCGGTCGACGAGGATCTGCCCCGGCTGCGAGAAGGCGGAATGCACGCCGAGCTTCGGACAGCCGCCGCCGAAGCGCGCCTGCGGAAAGCCCTGCGCGCCCGCGCGGCGGAAGCGATTGCCGGCATTGTCGATCTCCAGCATGAAGAAGGGTACGCCCGCCCTGCCCGGCCGCTGCAGCATGGTCAGCCGGTTCGCCGCCTGCTCGTAGGAGACGCCGAAGCGGGAGCGCAGCACGTCGATATCGTAGCGCACGCGCTGGGCCGTCGAATGGAAGGCCTCATAGGGCATCATCAGCGCGTGCGCGGCATAGCGCGCCAGCTCGAAGCGGGCGATGCGCTTCGCCTCCGCCGTCGAGAAGGCGAGCTGGTCGAGCTCGGCGAAGATCTCGTCCTGAAGGGCAAGCTGCACCGTCTCCATGGCGATCTCGCGCAATTGATCGAAGGGCGACAGGCGCTCCGACAGGAAGAGCCGCATCGAGTGGCGGTCGAAGCGGCGGCGCAGGTTCGGCATGGTGTGGACGGGCAGCAGGCGCACGACGACGCCATGCTCCTTGCGCAGCCAGCCCTTCAGCGCGGCGGCAAGCTCGTCGCCCGGCGCCAGCGCCGCGTGAAACCGCTCCGCCGCCTCGTCGATGGCGCCGAAATAGTTGGGGCGCCCCTCCAGCCTGTCGCGCACCTCGTCCATCGGCAGCAGCGTGGCCGACAGCGTCGTCGCATGGCCCTCGCGGGCGAGAAGGTCGGCAAGGTCGGTGAGCCGCGCGGCCTGCTCGCGATAGGCGCGGTAGAGCTTCAGGATGCCGCTCGCCACGTTCGGGGCGGCGTCGGCGATTTCCACCAGTTCGTGATCGCCGGGCAACTCTCCCGAAAGCAGCGGATCGGCGAAGACCTCGCGCAGCTGGCGCGCATTGCCGGCGCTTTCGCCCTGCAGCTCATCGAGGTCCACCTTGTAGACGGAGGCGAGGCGCAGGAGGAGCTGCACCGTCAGCGGCCGCTGGTTGCGCTCGATGAGGTTGAGATAGGAGGGCGAGATCGACAGGCCTTCGGCCATCGCCGTCTGGGTGAGGCCGAGCGTGTTGCGGATGCGCCGGACCTTCGGGCCGGCAAAGATCTTGTTCTCCGCCATATGTCAAATCCTTTACACGCGCGACGCAATCGAAAGATTTACAATATTTACTTTTTTACAGAGCGCGCCTGTCAAAGACAAGACATCATTACCCGATTATTCTGCTGATTTTCCGGTTTTCTCTCGCCCTATTGTGCGCTGCGATGTAAATAATGTCACATGAAATCGGGCAATGAAGAAAGCCAAGCCCGATCCCGAGACATTGCACCGGAGGATATTATGACCGATTTTTACAACCTTGTCCCGAGCGCGCCGGAGGGCCGGTTCGACGGCATCGAGCGCCCCTATACGGCCGAGACGGTCGAGAAGCTGCGCGGCTCGGTCCAGATCCGCCACACGCTCGCCGAAAACGGTGCGAACCGGCTGTGGAAGCTCATCCACGAGGAAGACTTCGTCAACGCGCTCGGCGCGCTCTCGGGCAACCAGGCCATGCAGATGGTCCGCGCCGGCCTGAAGGCGATCTATCTCTCGGGCTGGCAGGTCGCCGCCGACGCCAACACGGCGTCCGCCATGTATCCCGACCAGTCGCTCTATCCGGCCAATGCCGCGCCAGAGCTTGCCAAGCGCATCAACCGCACGCTGCAGCGCGCCGACCAGATCGAGACGGCGGAAGGCAACGGCCTTTCGGTCGACACCTGGTTCGCCCCGATCGTCGCCGATGCCGAGGCCGGCTTCGGCGGCCCGCTCAACGCCTTCGAGATCATGAAGGCCTTCATCGAGGCAGGCGCGGCCGGCGTTCACTTCGAGGACCAGCTCGCGTCTGAAAAGAAGTGCGGCCATCTCGGCGGCAAGGTCCTGATTCCGACCGCCGCGCATATCCGCAACCTCGACGCCGCGCGCCTTGCCGCCGACGTCATGGGCGTGCCGACGCTGATCGTCGCCCGCACCGACGCCGAGGCAGCCAAGCTGCTGACCTCCGACATCGACGAGCGCGACCAGCCCTTCGTCGACAAGGACAAGGGCCGCACGGTCGAGGGTTTCTATCAGGTCAAGAACGGCATCGAGCCGTGCATCGCCCGCGCGATCTCCTATGCGCCGCATTGCGACCTGATCTGGATGGAAACCGGCAAGCCGGACCTCGAACAGGCCCGCAAGTTTGCCGAGGCCGTGCACAAGGCACATCCGGGCAAGCTGCTCGCCTACAATTGCTCGCCCTCGTTCAACTGGAAGAAGAACCTGGACGACGCGACGATCGCCAAGTTCCAGCGCGAGTTGGGTGCGATGGGCTACAAGTTCCAGTTCATCACGCTCGCCGGCTTCCACCAGCTGAACTACGGCATGTTCGAGCTCGCCCGCGGCTACAAGGAGCGCCAGATGGCCGCCTATTCCGAGCTTCAGGAAGCGGAATTCGCCGCCGAGGTCAACGGCTACACCGCCACCAAGCACCAGCGCGAAGTCGGCACCGGCTACTTCGACGCCGTGTCCATGGCCATCACCGGCGGCCAGTCCTCCACGACCGCCATGCATGAATCGACCGAGCACGAGCAGTTCCGCCCGGCCGCCGAATAACCCGACCCGTCAACCTTTCAAGAACCCCCAACAGAGCCGCATTTCCTGCGACGGCAGGCCTACCGCCTGCCTGCAAAATGCTCAAATAAGAGGAGAAATGCCATGACAGTCCAGACCCGAGTCAAGGAACGCGCGGAAGAACAGGCTTCCGCCATGACCCCCGACCAGCAGGCCATGATCCGCATGGTCGCCAACGACCTGCACCGTCTCAACCAGTCCGTCATGAAGGCGGTCGAGGCCGGGGTCTCGGTAGAGCTCGTCCGCTCCGCCCGCCACCACGGCGGAGAGGGCAACTGGGGCGACCTCCTGATCCCCGTGATCGTCACGCAGGGTCGCGGCTGACAGGCAGATCCAGTCGAAGCAAGGCTCCCCGGCGCTCCCTGCGCGCCGGGGATTTTCGTTCGGCGGCGGCGGCCTAGGTCAGGGCGCGCGGCACCTCCGCCGACTGGTAGAACGACACGATCTGGCCGTCCGGGTCGCGAAAGTCGGCGAACCAGCCGTCCGGCGCATGCGAGACCGGCGTGACGATCTCGACGCCGGCCGCCGCCAGCCGCGCGATCACCGTGTCGATGCCGCCATCGGCAAGGCCGAAGACCACATTGGGCGTGTTGCCGGGTTTCGGATCGCCCTTGAAGACCATGAGATCGACCTCCGTGCCGATCTTCGTCATCAGGAAGGCGCCGGCATCCTCGTCCTCGTGGCGTTCGAATTCGATGCCGAGAAATTCGCCGTAGAATTTTCGCGTGCGCTCGATGTCGGCGACGTTGAAGATGATGGTGACGCCGTTGAAGTTCATCGTCATGCAAGCCTCCTGTTGTTGCGCCGGTCAGTTGCCGCCGCCGGGCGAAACGTGATCGCGCCGCGAAAAGAAAAGCGGAATGCCATCGGGATCGCGAATGGCGAAGGCGCGCGCGGCATGCGGCTTGAGGGTCTGTCTCAGGGAACGCCGTGCGGGGCCATCGGCCGAAGACGGAACGAACCCGTCGAAGGAGGCAGCCTCGCCGCCGAATGCGGAAAAGGCCTTGCGCAACCCGGCAAGACGCTGACGGAACGCCATGTCGCTCACCCCGAGCAGGTGCGTGATCTCCGCGCGGCCGAGGCCAAGGTTCACGAGGAGCGCCACGACGCGCTGGGCGGGCGGCAGCGACGAGGTGAAGGCCGCGGAGAAACGGGGCGACGCATCAGGCATATCCCTCGGCATCTCCCAGGCGGCCTCGCGCACCCGCCGCCGCACCGCCGTCCGTGCGGTGAAGCGGGCGTGATTGCGAATCGCGCCTTTCGCCCAGGCCACGAATCCCGGATCGGTGATCCGGCGTCCGCCCGCGAGCGCCGACAACAGGACGTCCTGCATCAGGTCGTCCGCCTCGTGATCGACGCGGCTGTGTCGCCTCGCACATTGCCGCAGCGTGGCCAGTATCGTGCTCTGGGTCATGCCGGCCATCGGATCACAGGGAACGCGGTTCGGCAACTCCGCCGCGATCCAGCCGGGCGCGACCGGCAAGCGCGCCCGCGACGCGCCGGCCTCAGGCGGCGCGATACGTCCCCTGCTCGTCCGCCTCCAGGCGGAACTGCTCGACGAGCATCATCAGCGTATCGGCCTCGTTGGCCAGCTTGCGGCTCGCCGCCGTCGTGAGATCCACCATCGAGGCGTTCTGCTGGGTCATCTGGTCCATCTGGTTGACGGAGCCGTTGACCTCCTGGAGCGCTGCCGCCTGGTCGCGGCTCGCCGTCGCCATCATGTCCACATGCTGGCTGACGGTGACGATCTGCTGGCTGATCGCGGCGAGCACCGCGCCCGTTTCCTGCACGAGGTGGGCGCCGGCGCTGACCTCGCTCGTCGATTTCTCGATGAGGCCCTTGATCTCGCGGGCGGCGCTGGCCGAGCGCTGGGCAAGCTCGCGCACTTCCTGCGCGACGACGGCAAAGCCCTTGCCGGCCTCGCCCGCACGGGCGGCCTCGATGCCGGCATTGAGGGCGAGCAGGTTGGTCTGGAAGGCGATGTCGTCGATCACCTCGATGATCTGCTCGATCTGGCGCGAGGCGCCCTCGATGCGGCCCATGGCGGCGATCGCATTGCTGACGACGGCGGCGGAGCTGTCGGCGCTGCGCTTGGTCGTGCCGACGACGATGTTCGCCTCGTGCGCCCGCTCAGCGGAGGAGCGCACGGTCGCCGTGATCTGTTCGACGGCGGCGGCCGTCTCCTCCAGCGAGGAGGCCTGGGATTCGGTGCGCTTGGCCAGCGCATCGCCCGACTGCAGCATCTCCGCCCCGCTGCGCTGGATGGACAGCGCATTGTTGCGGATCTGGCCGAGCGTATCCTGGAGGCGCGTCAGCGAGACGTTGAAGTCCTGGCGAAGCTGTTCCAGGCGGCCGGAGAACGGCGTGTCGATCTGGCGCGACAGGTCGCCCTGCGCCAGGCGTTCGAGACCGGCGGCCAGCGCGTTGACGGCAAAGTCGATCTCGCGGTCGAAGGCCTGCTTTTCGGCATCGTTGCGGGCGCGTTCGGCTTCCGCCGCGTTGCGCTGCTCTTCGCTTTCGGCCTCCACGCGGATCTTCGACAGGGCGTTCTCCTTGAAGACGCCGAGCGCGCGGGCCATGTCGCCGATCTCGTCGGCGCGGCCTTCTCCGGTAATGCCGGTGTCGAGGAAACCATCCGCCAGGCGCCGCATGGCGCCGGTGATCTGGCTGATCGGCCCCTTCAGCGTCAGCACCAGCGCGATGCCGGCAAGGATGGCGATCGCAGCGCCCGCGACGGTCGCGAGGATCGAGACCTGGTTGGCCTTTTCACGCTCGGTGCCGGCGCTGGTCTTCTGTTCTTCGGCGAACTGGCTGAGAAGATTCCAGATCGTGTCGATGGACTGGCCGGCGGCCTCGAAATCGGCCGCCCGTTCGGTGCTGATCTTCACCAGCGCGGCGCTGTCCGCATCGATCCGATCGAGCACCGGCCGCAGCGCGTCGTCGACCGCGTCGAAGAAGGCGAGACCGCTGGCGCTGCCGCCGAGCGCCTTCATGTCGATGCGCAGGATGGACAGGTTGCCGAGCAGCTTGACGCGATTCTGCTCCGACGTCTGGCCGAGGAACCGGGCGGCGGCGATCTCGATGTCGTCGATCGAGGACACCAGCTTGCGCGTGGCGGAAAGCACCGCCTCGGACTTGATGATCGGCTCGTCGAGTTCGCTGAAGATGCGGGTCGCCTCGCGCATCTTTTCCGCCGCTGCGCCCTGCAGCTGGATGGTGACCTGGCGGAAACGGTTCACCCGGCGGGCGATTTCCGGCACCGTGACGCTCGCCGGCTCCGAGGAGGAGAGGAAGCCGCCGAGTTCGTCGATCGTGTTGCGGATGGTGACCGAGACGACCTTCTGGTTCTTCGGCAGGATCATAGCGATCGAGCGCTCGGTCTTGGAAATGAACGGATAGCGCTCCTTGACGAGCTTCAGCTGATCCTCCGGCGTTGCCCCGCGGCTGAACTCGGAGAGGAGGTCGCCGAAGAACTTGCTGGCATTGGTCAGGCGCTCGGCCTCGCGCAGCATGCTCTTCGCGGCGTTCTCGTTCTGCCGCACCGTGCGCTGGAGCTTCGTCGCCTCGTCGAGGATCTTCACCTGCTCGCTGGAGAGATAGTTGAGGTTCTTCCCCATCGTCTCGTGCAGGCCGGTCTCGCTGACATAGAGCGACCAGAGCCCGTCCATGCGGGCCTCGATGTCCTTGGTCTGCGCCTGCGCATCCACCAGCTTGGATTTGTCCGCATCCGGCGCAAGGCCGTCGATCGTCGCCTGGAGCACGGCATCCTGCGCCTTCAGGCGCTCGTGCACGGCATCGCGGTTCTCCTCGCTGGTGTTCTGCAGGAACCGGTTCATGCCGGCATAGACATCCTTGAAGCCGCTCAGCGACTGGAGGACGCTGTTGGAAATCTCCATGCGGCCCTGCAGCAGGCCGGACGCGTAGAGCCCGGTGAAGCCCACGGCGCAGATGCTGAGCACGAAGGGCAGGATGAAGACGAGGACCTTGGTCTGGATCTTGAAACGGGCGAGGATCTTGTCAATGAACATGGCGGAACATCCGTTGTCGGCGTGCTCCACCCCTGCCCTTTCGGGACCTCCCCAGGATTCGGACGCCGGATTACCGACTTCATGCGGCAGCAATGCCGCGCATCCGGGGGAGCAGTCATTGCCAGCCGTGTCGACATCCGTCATGGGGACGCGGCATCCGGAACCCTATGCGGCGGATGATCGGCGGCAATCTTTAAAATTCCATCACTATCTAAACCGATTTATGACAGTCGGTCGTCAGAGCGCGGCGGCAGCGAGGGCGACGACGAGACCTGCGGCAAGCGAGCAATGGATGCCGATGACAAAGAGGCGGCGGCGGCTTTCCAGAGCGGCGGCGATGGCGATGGCACGGGCGGGGCGGCGTCTTGAAGGCATGCGGCGATACTCCGTTACGCGGAAACAGACACCCGGATGATCCGGCCAGCCGGCCCACATCATGTTGCCTCCACCCCCCTCGGCGGGAGGCCGGAAACGCCGACATTGCGAGAGCATCCGCCCCGAGGTCTTAAAAGACGGTAAAGACCGCCGCGCGATCTCAGGCGTACCCGCCCGCGGCATGGCCTGACGCCCAGGCCCATTGGAAATTGTAGCCGCCGAGCCAGCCCGTGATGTCCACCGCCTCGCCGATGAAATAAAGCCCCCGCACCGCCTTGGCCGCCATGCTGCGGGAATCGAGCGCGGCGGTGTCGACGCCGCCGAGCGTGACCTCCGCGGTCCGGTAGCCCTCGGAGCCCGGCGGGCGCAGGCGCCAATCCCTAAGGCGCTGGAGAAGCGCGTCGATGCGGCGGCCCGGCTGTTCGGCGAGCGGCCCGTCGATGCCGAGCTCGGCGACGAGAAGCTGGGCGAGCTTCTTCGGCATGTGCTCGGCAAGGACCGTCTGCATCGCCTGCCGGCCGTTTTCCCGTCGCGCCGCCGCGACGACGGCGGCAAAGTCCACGTCGGGACAGAGGGTGAGCGCGATCTCCTCCCCCTCCCGCCAGTAGGAGGAGATCTGCAGGATGGCCGGGCCGCTGAGACCCCTGTGGGTGAAGAGCGCCGCCTCCCGGAACTCCGTCTTTCCATGGCGGGCGATGACATCGACCGCCACGCCCGGCAGGCCCTCATGGGCGGCGAGCGTCGCGGGATCGAGCGTCAGGGGCACGAGGCCGGCGCGCGTTTCGGTGACGGCAAGGCCGAATTGCTCGGCGATGCGATAGGCAAAGCCGGTCGCCCCCATCTTCGGGATCGACTTGCCGCCCGTGGCGATGACCAGCGAGAAAGCCTCGACCGTGCCGGCGTCCGTCACCACGCGGAAGGCCCGGCCGTCGTGCTCGACGGCACCGATCGGCGTGGACAGCCTGAGCTCCGCGTCCGCCGCCTTCATCTCGGCGAGCAGCATGGCGATGATGTCCTTCGCCGAGTTGTCGCAGAAAAGCTGGCCCAGCGTCTTCTCATGCCAGGGGATGCGGTGACGCTCGACGAGATCGAGGAAATCGCGCGGCGTGTAGCGGGCGAGCGCCGACTTGCAGAAATGCGGATTGGCCGAGAGGAAATTCTTCGGCCCGGCATGGATATTGGTGAAGTTGCAGCGCCCGCCGCCGGAGATGCGGATCTTCTCGCCGGGTGCGCGCGCATGGTCGACGACGAGGACGCGGCGTCCGCGCCGGCCCGCCTCGATGGCGCACATCATGCCTGCCGCACCTGCCCCGATGATGACGACGTCCCGCCGTTCTGCCACGTATGCAATCCTCGTTTGCCCCTCCTTTCCGCCAACGCGGCCGAAAGTCAATCGGGACGGGAAAAACAGATCTTCTTGAAAAATTCGCGTTTTCTACCCCCCGGGGGGAGCTAGCCAAGGAATAAACTCCGTCTATGATGGCTTCATCGTCAACCAAACCCGGTGTCTCATGCCGTCCAAAAAGAAAGTCGTTACCCCCACAATCGAAAAAGCCGCACGCTCTACCAAAATCCCTCCCGCCATCAGCGTGCCGCGCGGGGTAAAGACCTGGAAGGACGCCGCAGACTGGCTTCGCGCCCGCGGCATCGAAGACATCGAATGCATCACGCCGGACCTCGCGGGGGTTCCGCGCGGGAAAATGATGCCGTCGTCGAAGTTTACCTCCAACACGTCGCTCGCATTGCCCTCCGCCCTCTATCGCCACACGATTTCCGGCGATTATCCGGAGGAGACCGGCAATTTCCGCTATGAGCCGCGCGACAGCGACCTGAAGCTGCTGCCCGACCTTTCGACGCTGTCCGTCGTGCCGTGGGAGACCGACCCGACCGCGCAGGTCATCTGCGACATCGTCGGCTCGACCGGCGAGAACGTGCCCTATACGCCGCGCAACGTCCTGAAGAACGTGGTGCAGATGTATCGCGACCGCGGCTGGAAACCGGTCGTGGCGCCCGAGATCGAGTTCTACCTCGTCGCCGTCAACGACGATCCGGACTATCCGCTGCACCCGCCGAAAGGGCGGTCCGGCCGTTCCATCCAGGGCGGCCAGGGCTATTCCATCGCGGGCATCAACGAGTTCGACGAGCTGATCGACGACATCTACCACTTCTCCGAAAAGCAGGGGCTGGAGATCGACACCCTGATCCACGAGGAGGGGCCGGCGCAGCTGGAGATCAACCTGCGCCACGGCGATCCGATCGAGCTGGCGGACCAGGTTTTCCTGTTCAAGCGCACGATCCGCGAGGCGGCGCTGAAGCACGGCATCTATGCCACCTTCATGGCAAAGCCGATGCAGGGCCAGGCGGGATCGGCGATGCACATCCACCAGTCGGTGGTGGAGATCGAGACGGGGAAGAACGTCTTCTCCAATCCGGACGGTTCGGCCTCGAAGGAGTTCTTCCACTTCATCGGCGGCATGCAGGCCTATGTGCCGAAGACGCTGGTCATGATGGCGCCCTATGTGAACTCCTACCGGCGCCTCACACCCGAAATGTCGGCACCGGTCAACAATGCCTGGGGCTATGACAACCGCACGACGGCCTTCCGGGTGCCGGTGTCGGACGCCAACGCCCGGCGCATCGAAAACCGCCTGCCCGGCTCGGACGCCAATCCCTATCTCGCGCTGGCCGCCTCGCTCGGCTGCGGCCTGCTCGGCATCATGAACGAGGTGGAGCCGAGCGAGCCGACGGAAGACACTGCCAACGAGGGGTCGATCGACCTGCCGCGCGGGCTGCTCGAAGCCGTGTCGCTGCTCGAATCCGACCCCGCATTGGCCGAGGTGCTGAGCGCCGAGTTCATCGGCCTCTATGCCGGCGTCAAGCGCGGCGAGTTCGAGACCTTCATGCAGGTGATCAGCCCCTGGGAACGCGAGTTCCTGCTGCTCAACGTCTGAGCGGCCCGGCGGTCCGGGCCGCCTGAAGAGATCAGCTCCCGAGAGCGGCCGGCGCCCCGGCGCGCCGCCGCACCCTCTTGATTCACGAGTGTGTTGAATGCCCTGGCAAAGCCCGATTTCCCCCGGCATCTCCTGGTATGAAGCGACCGTCGGAGAGCGCCCCGAATATGCCCCCCTCGACGGCTCCGTCGAGGCCGACGTCGCCATTGTCGGCGGCGGTTTCACCGGCCTGCAGGCTGCCTACAACCTTGCGAAGAAGGGCGTCAACGTCGTGCTTATCGAGGCGCACCGCTTCGGCGACGGCGCGTCGGGCCGCAACGGCGGCCAGCTCGGCACCGGCCAGCGCGCCGAGGCGGAAAGCCTGGAAGCCGAGCTCGGCTTCGAGCGCGCCAAGGCGCTGTTCGACCTTGCGGAGAACGCCAAGCGCTACATCCACGATTTCGCCGAAAGCCAGGCCCTCGACATCGATTATGTTCCGGGCCAGCTCAATGTCAGCCACAAGGCAAGCTGCGAGAAGGAATTCCGCGACCATATCGAGATCGCCGCGACCCGCTTCGGCTACAAGCACCTGAGCTACATGGACCGGGCGGAGACCGAGGAGCGCGTCGGCTCGAAGCGCTTCTTCTTCGGCATGCGCGATACCGGCACCGGCCATATCCACCCGCTGAAACTCCTCGTCGGCGTCGCCCGCGCAGCCAGGGCCGCCGGCGCCGGCCTGTATGAGAAGACCCCTGCCCTGAAGATCGAACGGACGGGCGGCAAGGCTGTCATCACCACCGCGAAGGGCACGATCCGCGCCGACAAGGCGCTGATCTGCTGCAACGCCCATATCGGCAACCTGGAGCCGAAGACGGCCGCGCATGTCATGCCGATCCGCTCCTTCATCGGTGCGACCGTGCCGCTCGACAAGTTCCCGTCGATCATTCCCGGCGGTGAGGCGATCGCCGACACGCGCTTCGTCGTGCGCTATTTCCGCAAGACCCGCGACGGCCGCCTGCTTTTCGGCGGCCGGGAGGCCTATTCGGAAAATCTCGATGACATGACGCCGCCCATCCGCCGGCAGATCGAGGAGGTCTATCCGGAGCTGAGGGGCATCGAGCTCACCCATGCCTGGGGCGGCTCCGTCGGCATCACCATGCCGCGCAAGCCCTATGTGCGCGAGGTCATGCCCGGCATCACCTCGATCGGCGGCTATTCCGGCCACGGCGTCATGCTGTCGAACTATTGCGGCAAGCTCTATGCGGAGGAGGCAACCGGCGGCAGCGCGGAACTCGACCAGCTGAAGGCCCTGAAAATCCCGGCCTTTCCCGGCGGAGCCCGGTTCCGCTCGCCGCTTCTGTTCCTCGCCATGACGTGGTACGCGCTACGCGACAAGCTCTGATCGAGTCGGAAGCACCGATTTTGTTGCGTTGCACTCTGGTGTTTTTAAATCGATTAGATTATAACACCCGGCAACAGAACGAGATCGAGACATCCGATGAGCAGCCAGATCATTCCCGTTGAACCCTTCGACTATGTCGTCTTCGGCGGAACCGGCGACCTTGCGGAACGCAAGCTCCTTCCGGCCCTCTATCACCGGCAGCTCGCCGGCCAGCTTTCCGACCCGACGCGCATCATCGGCGCGTCGCGCACCGCCTATACGGACGCCGAATACCGCAAGTTCGCCGTCGATGCGCTGAAGGAGCACCTGAAGCCCGGCGAATTCGACGACGAGCAGGTCAAAACCTTCTGCGACCGGCTGTTCTACGTCGCCGTCGACGCCAAGTCCGACCAGGGCTGGGACAAGCTGAAGGAGCTTCTCGACGAGGGCAAGGAGCGCGTGCGCGCCTTCTACCTCGCCGTCGCGCCCGCCATCTTCGGCGACATCTCGGAAAAGATCCGCGACCACAAGCTCATCACCAAGCAGACCCGCATCGTCGTCGAAAAGCCCATCGGCCGCGACCTTGCCTCCGCCAACGAATTGAACAACACGATCGGCAAGGTGTTCCGCGAAGAGCAGATTTTCCGCATCGACCACTATCTCGGCAAGGAGACGGTGCAGAACCTGATGGCGCTGCGCTTCGCCAACGCGCTCTACGAGCCGCTGTGGAACTCCGCCCATATCGACCATGTGCAGATCACGGTGGCCGAATCGGTCGGCCTCGAAAGCCGCGCGGGCTATTACGACAAGGCCGGCGCGCTGCGCGACATGGTGCAGAACCACATTCTGCAGCTGCTCTGCCTTGTCGCCATGGAGGTGCCCTCCTCCATGGACGCGGAGGCAGTGCGCGACGAGAAGCTGAAGGTGCTGCGCGCCCTGAAGCCGATCGACCAGTACAATGTCGAGCGCCTCACCGTGCGCGGCCAGTACCGCGCGGGCGCCTCGGCCGGCGGCCCGGTCAAGGGCTATCTCGAGGAGCTGGAAGGCGGCGTCTCCAACACGGAGACCTTCGTCGGCATCAAGGCCGAGATCGGCAACTGGCGCTGGGCGGGCGTGCCCTTCTACATCCGCACGGGCAAGCGCCTTGCCGCGCGCATGTCGGAGATCGTCATCACCTTCAAGCCGATCCCGCATTCGATCTTCGACCCCTCGGCCGGCCGCATCGAGGCGAACCAGCTGATCATCCGCCTGCAGCCGGACGAAGGCGTCAAGCAGTCGCTGATGATCAAGGACCCCGGTCCGGGCGGCATGCGCCTGCGCAACGTCTCGCTCGACATGAGCTTTGCCGAGGCCTTCGACGCCCGCAATGCGGATGCCTACGAGCGCCTGCTGCTCGACGTCATCCGGAACAACCAGACGCTCTTCATGCGCCGCGACGAAGTGGAAGCCGCATGGCGCTGGATCGACCCGATCCTGAAGGCGTGGGAAGCGACCGGCCAGCAGGCGCAGGGCTACACCGCCGGCACCTGGGGTCCCAGCCAGGCCATCGCCCTCATCGAGCGCGACGGCCGCACCTGGCATGAAACGTAAGGAAGCCCGATGAGCGCGAGACTGCATGAATTCAAGGACGGCGCAGCCTTGGCCGAAGGGCTGGCGGAGCGGGTTTCCGGCGCGCTGGCCGACGCCGTTGCCAGCCGGGGCCGCGCCAGCATCGCGGTCTCCGGCGGCTCGACGCCGAAAGCCTTCTTCAAGGCGCTGTCGCGCCGCGACATCGACTGGGGCAAGGTGACGATCACCCTCGTCGACGAGCGGTTCGTTCCGGCGGACAATCCGCGCTCGAACCACCTGCTCGTCGCCGACAACCTGCTGCAGGACAGGGCGAAGGCCGCGAACATCCTGCCGCTCTATCGCGACGCCGGCAGCGCGGAAGAGGCGGCGAAGATCGTTTCGGCGGACGCCGAAGCGCTCGGCCATCCCTTCGACGTCGTGATCCTCGGCATGGGAACGGACGGCCATACGGCCTCGTTCTTCCCCGGCGGCAGCCGGCTGGCCGAGGCGATTTCGGCGGAAACGCCGCGCGGCGTGATCACCATGGAGGCGGAAGGCGCCGGCGAGCCCCGCCTCACCTTCACCTTCGCCAGCCTCCAGGATGCGCGCCTCCTGGTGCTGCATATCGAAGGCCAGGGCAAGAAGGACGTGCTGGCCGCAGCCGAAGCGGACGGGCCGGAAACCGACATGCCGATCCGCGCCATTCTGCGCCGCGCGGCGACGCCGGTCGATATCTACTGGGCGCCCTGAAGCACCCTGCCGGGTAACACCGGATTCACCCGGCGCACGACGCCGACGACTGAAGCGGACAGCGCAGCTTTCCCGCGCGCCGTTTCCTGCGAAAATGCCATCGAGAGAGGTAAGGATAGCTCCCATGTCCGCCGACAAACGCATCGAAGCCATTACAGCCCGCATCGTCGAGCGCTCGAAGCCGCATCGCCTGCCCTATCTCGAGCGCGTGCGCGCCGCCATCTCCAACGGCGTGCATCGTTCGGTGCTCTCCTGCGGCAACCTCGCGCACGGCTTTGCCGTCTGTTCCCCCGCCGAGAAGGACGCGCTCGCCGGCGACCGTGTCGCGAACCTCGGCATCATCACCTCCTACAACGACATGCTCTCCGCCCATCAGCCGTTCGAGACCTACCCGGCGCTGATCCGCGAGGCCGCACGGGAGGCGGGCGGCGTGGCGCAGGTCGCCGGCGGCGTGCCCGCCATGTGCGACGGCGTCACCCAGGGCCAGCCGGGCATGGAGCTGTCGCTCTTCTCGCGCGACCTGATCGCCATGGCGGCGGGCATCGGCCTGTCGCACAACATGTTCGATTCGGTCGTC
The DNA here is from genome assembly GCF_963942435.1 of Shinella sp. WSD5-1. Taxonomy (GTDB): domain Bacteria; phylum Pseudomonadota; class Alphaproteobacteria; order Rhizobiales; family Rhizobiaceae; genus Shinella; species Shinella yambaruensis. Next base: position 1,337,851 of record NZ_OZ012596.1, on the reverse strand, counting down.
TATCTCGGCGTCTGCGACAAGATCGTGCCGGGCCTCACCATCGCGGCGCTGACCTTCGGGCACCTGCCCGCCGTCTTCATTCCCGCAGGCCCCATGACCTCGGGCCTGCCGAACGACGAGAAGGCCCGCGTGCGCCAGCTCTATGCGGAAGGCAAGGCCGGCCGGGCGGAGCTGCTGGAGGCCGAATCCAAGTCCTATCATGGCCCCGGCACCTGTACCTTCTACGGCACCGCCAATTCCAACCAGATGCTGATGGAGATCATGGGCTTCCACATGCCCGGCGCCTCCTTCATCAATCCCGGCACGCCGCTGCGCGACGCTCTCACCAAGGAGGCGGCGAAGCGCGCGCTCGCCATCACCGCGCAGGGCAACGAGTTCACCCCGGCCGGCGAGATGATCGACGAACGCTCGATCGTCAACGGTGTCGTCGGCCTGCACGCCACGGGCGGCTCGACCAACCACACGCTGCATCTCATCGCCATGGCGCGCGCCGCCGGCATCGTCCTGACATGGAAGGATATTTCGGACCTCTCCGACGTCGTGCCGCTGCTCGCCCGCGTCTATCCGAACGGCCTTGCCGACGTGAACCATTTCCACGCCGCCGGCGGCATGGGCTTCCTCATCCAGGAACTGCTGAAGACCGGCATGCTGCATGACGACGTGCGCACCGTCTACGGCCAGGGTCTGCAGGCCTATACGATCGATCCGAAGCTCGGCGCGGATGGCGCGGTGGTGCGGGACAAGGCCCCGAAAGTCAGCCACGACCCGAAGGTGCTCGCCAGCATCGAGACGCCCTTCCAGCCGACCGGCGGCCTGAAAATGCTGACCGGCAATATCGGCAGCGCCGTCATCAAGATCTCGGCGGTGAAGCCCGAGCGCCATGTCATCGAGGCGCCGGCAAAAGTGTTCCACGACCAGCTCGAGCTCAACGCCGCCTTCAAGGCCGGCGAGCTGACGGGCGATTTCGTCGCCGTCGTGCGCTTCCAGGGCCCGAAGGCGAACGGCATGCCGGAGCTGCACAAGCTGACCACCGTGCTCGGCATCCTGCAGGACCGCGGCCAGCGCGTGGCGCTTCTCACGGACGGGCGCATGTCCGGCGCGTCGGGCAAGGTGCCGGCCGCCATCCATGTCACGCCCGAGGCGGTCGACAACGGCCCGATCGGCCGCATCCGCAACGGCGACATCATCCGCCTCGACGCCACCCACGGTACGATCGAGGTTCTGGTGAACGCCGCCGAGTTCGCCGCGCGCCCGCAGGCGACGGCCGATCTCTCCGGCAACGAATTCGGCATGGGCCGAGAGCTCTTCGCGCCCTTCCGGGCCATCGCGGGGCCGGCCGATCATGGAGCGAGCGTCTTGTTTGCTTGAGGGCGCCCTGCGTCCTTCATATCCTGAAGCTCGCAAACCCCTCCTCCGTCATGGTCGGGCTTGACCCGACCATCCATGCTCCGCGTACCGTTGGATCCTCGGGTCAAGCCCGAGGATGACGAAAGTGGGCGCTGGGCGGTCGTCGACAAGGGGGCCGATGCGCGCGCCTCTTCACGCCTCAGCTATAGATATCCAGCGTCCGGCCCTGGTGGTTGCGGTGCGTCGAATAGACGAAGATGCGCTGCAGGTCCTTGTCGGACAGCAGGCGCAGGAAGCGGGCTTCGACGACGTCGTTGGTATAGACGCGCTGCGTCAGGCAGCCGATCATCGGCAGGCGGGCGCTGACGATGTCGAGGTAGAAGTTACGCGGCAGCTGGAACTTCGTCGTCATCGTGATGATGGCGCCGCTGCGCGAGAGCTTGGTGATCAGGCATCGCCGGGAGACGAGGTTGACGAGGCCGCCATTCTCGGTGAACTCGATGCGGGCCTCGTTGCACGTGTCCTCCATCGGGAAGCTCTTCTCCCGATCGTACATGAAGGACTCTTCCTTGTTCAGGTAGTTGTTACGCGGTACGGATCCCTGAATACCCATCGGCCTGTTGCCCCCCGGCACTGTCTGCTTTCGGCAGAAGCCTAGGGGAACAACGCTTAACATCGGGTTGAGCGGCAGGGCGAAATCCTGCCGCCACCCCTTTCGCTCAGGACGCGCGATAGCTCTTGCCGGCGGCATCGAAGAGATGCAGCTTCGCCTTGTCCGCGGTGAACCGCACCCGGTCGCCGCGCTTGACGTCGAGGATGCCGGGGATTTTGGCGATGATCGGCTCGCCCTGCACGAGGCCGTCGATATAAAGCAACGTCACCTCGCCCAGCGCCTCGACGATCGACACCGTGCCCTCGAAGAGGAAATCATCGCCCGTCGTGATCTGGAGGTCCTCCGGCCGCACACCGAAGCTCGCCGTCTTGCCGACCTCGGAGGCTGTCGTCGGGATATCGACACTGGAACTGCGTCCGCCCGTCAGTTCCAGCGCCGTCGAGGCGCCCGCCGAGGTGATCTTCGCGGGGATGATGTTCATGGCCGGTGAGCCGATGAAACGGGCGACGAAGAGGTTCGCCGGGCGCTCATAGAGCTCCAGCGGCGGGCCGACCTGCTCGATATGGCCGGCCGAGAGCACGACGATGCGGTCGGCGAGCGTCATCGCCTCCACCTGGTCGTGCGTCACGTAGATCATCGTCGTGTCGGCCATCTGCTCGTTGAGCTTGGCGATCTCGATGCGGGTGGCGACGCGCAGCGCCGCGTCGAGGTTGGACAGCGGCTCGTCGAACAGGAAGACCTTCGGGTTGCGGCAGATGGCGCGGCCGATGGCGACTCGCTGGCGCTGGCCGCCGGAGAGCGCCTTGGGCAGGCGGTCGAGATATTTGGTGAGCTGGAGGATATCGGCGGCCGAGCGCACGCGCCGGTCGATCTCCTCCTTGCTTTCGCCGGCAATGCGCATGCCGAAGGCCATGTTGTCGAAGACGGTCATGTGGGGATAGAGCGCATAGGACTGGAACACCATGGCGATGCCGCGCTTGGAAGGCGGCACGTCGTTGACGCGCTCGCCGTCGATCGTCATGTCGCCGCCGGTGATCTCCTCGAGCCCGGCGATCATGCGCAGCAGGGTCGACTTGCCGCAGCCGGACGGGCCGACGAAGACGATGAACTCGCCCTGCTTGATATCGAGATCGATGCCGTGGATCACGTCCACCGCGCCGTAGGACTTGCGGATATCCTTGAGTACCAGCCCTGTCATGTCTCTCTCCCCTCTAATTCTTCAGACGAAACGGGCGAAGAACCCGCTCCATGCCGGAAGTTCGATGTTTTCCGCGTGCATCATGCTTTCAAACCCGTGGCCCTCCAGCGCCTCCAGCGTGCCGGCCGGCAGGTCCGCAAGACGCGCGATCGGGCTCATGTTGAAGGCGCAGAAGACCTTTTCGTTGCCGTGCGTGCGCACGAAGGACAGGATCGCGCCCTCGGCCGACTGAAACGCGATCTCGCCCTTCACCAATGCCACGTGCTGCTTGCGGAAGGCAAGGAAGCGCCGGTAATGCGCAAGCACCGAGGCCGCGTCGCCCTCCTGCACGTCGACGGCGCGCTCCAGATGGGCGGGCGAGACCGGAAGCCAGGGCCGTCCGTCACTGAAGCCGCCCGACGGCAGGCCGCTGTCCCAGACCATCGGCGTGCGGCAACCGTCGCGACCCTTGAAATCCGGCCAGAACTGGATGCCGTAGGGGTCCTGCAGGTCCTCATAGGCAAGCTCGGCCTCCGGCAGCGCCAGTTCCTCGCCCTGGTAGATGCAGACCGAGCCGCGCAGCGACATGAGGAGGCTCGCCAGCAGCTTGGCATGGGCCTCATGGTCGGTGACGGCACCGCCCCAGCGGCTGATATGGCGCATGACGTCATGGTTGGAGAAGGCCCAGCAGACCCAGCCCTCGGGTGCCGCCTTCTCCAGCGCAAGCTGGGTCTCCGCGACGAAGGCCGGCGTCAGCGGATCGGGCGCCAGGAACTCGAAGGCGTAGCACATGTGCATCTTGTCGCCGCCGGACGTGTATTCGCCGGCGATTTCGAGGCCGCGCTGGCTGTCGCCCACCTCGCCGACGGCGGCAATCGCCGGGAACTCCTCCATCAGCGCGCGGAAGCGCTTCAGGAATTCCAGGTTCTCCGGCTGGTTCTTGTCGTAGAGATGTTCCTGGTAGTTGTAGGGGTTCACGGCCGGCGCTGTCTGGGCGTTGCGGCGCTCGGGGGCAAGCGACGGGTTGTCGCGCAGCTCCTTGTCATGGAAGTAGAAGTTGATCGTGTCGAGGCGGAAACCATCGACGCCGCGCTCCAGCCAGAAGCGGGCGACCGAGAGCAGCGCGTCCTGCACTTCCGGATTGTGCAGGTTGAGGTCCGGCTGCGAGGTCAGGAAGTTGTGCATGTAATATTGCAGGCGGGTCGGATCCCACTGCCAGGCCGAGCCGCCGAAGATCGACAGCCAGTTGTTGGGCGGCGTGCCATCCGGCTTGGAATCGGCCCAGACATACCAGTCGGCCCGCGGATTGGTGCGCCGGGAGCGGCTTTCGACGAACCAGGGGTGCTTGTCGGACGTATGCGACAGCACGAGATCGATCATCACGCGGATGTTGAGGCGATGGGCCTCGGCGATCAGCGCATCGAAATCGGCGAGCACGCCGAAGATCGGGTCGACGTCCTGGTAGTCCGAAACGTCATAGCCGAAATCCTTCATCGGCGAGGTGAAGAAGGGCGAGATCCAGATCGCATCCACGCCGAGGGAGGCGACATGGGCAAGACGCTCGGTGATGCCCCGCAAGTCGCCGATCCCGTCGCCGTTGGTATCCTGGTAGGAGCGCGGATAGATCTGGTAGATCACCGCCCCGCGCCACCAGTCCTTGTCCGGTACGAGGAGGGTGGAATCCGACATCGTCATGCTGTTTGTCCTGTTTTCGAAAGCCGTCACCCACCCTTGACCGAGCCCGCCAGCAGACCGCGCACGAGATAGCGCTGCAGGCTGAAGAAGACAATCAGGGGAACGACGATGGTGATGAAGGCGGAGGCCGTGAGGATTTCCCAGTTGCCGCCGCGCGAACCCAGGAGGTTCACGAGACGCCCGGTCAGCACCAGTTCCTCGTTGCCCGCACCGAGGAAGACCATGGCGACGAGCAGGTCGTTCCAGGTCCACAGGAACTGGAAGATGGCGAAGGAGGCGAGCGCCGGGAAGGAGAGCGGCAGGATGATCTTGACGAAGATATCGAAATCGGACGCACCGTCGACACGGGCCGATTCCATGATCTCGCGCGGCAGGCCGGCCATGTAGTTGCGCAGGAGATAGACCGCGAGCGGCAGGCCGAAGCCCATATGGGCGAGCCAGATTCCGACATAGGTTTTCGCCGGCACGCCGAAGAAGGCGCCGACGCCGTTGTAGAGCCGGAGCAGCGGAATCAGCGACATCTGCAAGGGCACGACGAGCAGGCCGACGATGACGGCGATCAGGATCGCCCGGCCCGGAAAGGGCATCCAGGCCAGCGCATAGGCGCAGAAGGCGGCGACGAGGATCGGGATGATGGTGGCGGGGATCGCTACCGTCAGCGAATTGATGAAGGAGGCGCCGATGCCCTCGGCATTCAGCACTTCTCGGTAATTGTCGAGCGTGAAGCGCGGCGGCACGGAGGCGGTGTAGAAGATGCGCTGGCCGCGGGTGCCTTCCATCTTCGTCGGCGAGACGATCTCGTAGCTGCCGTCCTCCCTGACGGTCAGCGTCTGGCCCTCGCCGAGGTCGGCGACGGCGCCCGCCTCGAAGGCGGCCGGCTGCAAGGGGCGGAAGCCGAAGGCGGAAACCTTCGCATCACCCCCTTCGATCAACTTTCCGGAAATGACGAACTTGCCGTCGCGCTCGACCTGCGCCTCCGGCGCGGCGGCGCGGCCGGTGAGGTTCTGCGAGGAGGTGGAAAGCGCGGTCCACCAGCCGGAGACGGCGAGCTGGTCCTTGTCGCGCAGCGAGGAGATGAGGAGGCCGGCCGTCGGCAGCGTCCAGAGCGCGACGAGCAGGAGGACGGAAAGGTGGACGACGACGAGAAGCGGCGAACGGGACGTGGCGATCATCTCAGTGGCCCTCCATTTCCTTGGTGGCGTTGCGGATGTTCCAGATCATGATCGGGATGACGAGGATCATGATGACGACCGCGATGGACGCGCCGCGCCCGAAATCGCCGCCGCCGCGGAACATCCAGTCGAACATCAGGTTCGCCAGGACCTGCGTCTGCCATTGCCCGTTCGTCATCGCGAGCACGATGTCGAAGACCTTCAGCACCAGGATGGTGATCGTCGTCCAGACGACGGCGATCGTGCCCCAGATCTGCGGCACCATGATCTTGAAGAAGATCTGGAGGCCGTTGGCGCCGTCGATGACGGCCGCCTCGATCGTCTCCTCCGGAATGCCGCGCAGCGCGGCCGAGAGGATGACCATGGCAAAACCCGTCTGGATCCAGATCAGGATGACCATCAGGAAAAAGTTGTTCCAGAAGGGAATGGTCATCCAGGCCTCGGGCGTGCCGCCGAAGGCGACGACGACGGCATTGAGGATGCCGATCTGCTCGGACCCTTCGGCGCGGTAGTCGTAGACGAACTTCCAGATGACGGAGGCGCCGACGAACGAGATGGCCATCGGCATGAAGATCAGCGTCTTTGCGATATTGCCCCACCAGATGCGGTCGGTGAGTGCGGCGACGATCAGGCCGAAGAAGGTGGAAAGCGCCGGCACCACCAGCAGCCAGAGGAAATTGTTGAAGATCGACTGGCGGAACTCGCCGTCATTGATCATCCACGCGAAGTTGCTGAAGCCGATGAACTGCTGGCCGGAGCGGTCATGGAAGGCGAGCCGGACGGATTCGAAGACGGGATAGACGAGATAGACCGTCAGCGCGAAGAGCGCGGGCGCCATGAACAGCCAGGGCCGGATGGCATTGGTGATGCGCAGGTTCTTCGAGGCCTGCGCGCCCGTCAGCCCCTTGGAGGGGAAAATCTTGTCGAGCAGGAAATTCGTTCCGAAGAAATAGACGACGCAGGCGAGAACGCCCCCGACCATCGTGAAGATGGCGAATAACAATTGCTGCATGGCAGTCCCTCCCCCTGGGAAACATCCCCTACGGCTTTTCTCGCGCAGCACTGCGGCTTCAGTCGCTTGCCTGACGTCCTCTGACGCGGCGTCGACCGCTCACGCGGCTTGGTCGCCGCATGGTCCGGCTGCACTTTCGCATGCTCGGGAAAACCGGCCGGCGGCTGCCGGCCGGTTCGCCAGGATGTTACTTGATCGCGTCCCAGGCCTTCTGGACGCCGCCGGCGACATCGGCCGCGGACTTGCCGCCGACGAAATCGACCATGCCGGTCCAGAACGCGCCCGCGCCGATCTTGCCCGGCATCAGGTCAGAGCCGTCGAAGCGGAAGGTCGTCGAATCGAGCAGAATCTCGCCCTGCTTCTTCATCGGCGCATTGGCATAGGCTTCCTTGTTGGCGCTCTTATAGGGCGTCAGGAAGCTGGTCTGCGCCATCCAAACCTCATGGGCGATCGGCGTCTTCAGGAACTCGATGAAGGCGCGCGCGGCCGGCGTGTCCCGGGTGATCATGGCGAGCGTGCCGGCGCCGAGCACGGGATTGCCGAGCTCCGGCTTGCTGGCATAGGGCGGCATGTAGAAGAAGTCCGCGTCCTCGCCGACCACCGTGCCTTCCGGGAAGAAGGACGGGATGAACGAGGCCTGGTGATGCAGGTAGCACTTCGGCGGCGAGGCGAAGAGGCCCTTGGGGCTGTCGCGGAAGTCGGTGGAGGCGACCGCCGCCGCGCCGCCGTCGACGAACTTGTCGTTCTTGGCGAACCAGCCGAATTCATCGAGCGCACCGACCACCGAGGCATCGGTAAAGGGAATCTCGTTCGTCACCCACTTGTCGTAGGTTTCGGGCGAAGCCGTGCGCAGCATCAGGTCTTCCACCCAGTCGGTCGCCGGCCAGCCGGTGGCGCCGCCCGAGCCGAGGCCGATGCACCAGGGCGTGCCGCCGTCGGCGACGATCTGCTCGGTCAGCGCCTTCAGGTCCTCCATGGTCTTCGGCACTTCGTAGTCGGCATCCTCGAAGTTCTCCGGCACGTACCAGACGAGGGACTTCACGTCGATCTTGTAGGGGAAGGCGAAAAGCGCGGCATTGCCGTCCTTGTCCTTGTAGGTCGAAAGGTCGACCCAGGACTGGCCGGCGGCATAGTTGTCGAGCAGCCACTGCTTGGTCTCGTCGCCGAGCGGGGTCAGGTAGCCCTTGGAGGCAAGGTCGGCGATCAGGCCAGGCTGCGGCAGGATGGCGACGTCAGGCGGGCTGCCGGCCTGGGTGTCGATGACGATCTGCTGCTCGTAGTTCTCGGAGGAGGAATATTTGATTTCGACGCCCGTCGCCTCTGTGAAATAGGCATAGACGACCTTGAACAGCGCCTCGTCCTCACCGCGCCAGGGACCGAAGATGGTCAGCGTCTGGCCCTTGAGGTCGTGGCCCTTCTTGAAATCCTCGAAGCTCTGCCAGTTGAACTTGGAATCCTCGCCCGGCTTGAATTTCAAGTCGGCCGCAGCAGCGCCGCCCGCCATCAAAAGAGCGAGCGCGGCCGTCATCAGCAATGTCTTTTTCACGAGATTTGCCTCCCATAGCAAACCCGCCCTCTCCCGGGGCAGGCATCCTCTAAAATACCCCAAAATTCAAAGCGCTTTGGATTTCCTTTCATCCCATTTCCCCCCGAGCCTCGTCAAGTACCCTCCTGGGCTTGCAGACAAAATCGCTGTGTTTAACGCAGTGCAGCGTAGTTTTGCGGCGCAAAAAGGCCAAATCCGCTTTTCCTAAATGATTTGCTGATGTTAGATGCCAAAACGCTTTGGGACGGATCCGGGGAACGAAGAGAAGGGACATCCAAAGCGCTTCGAATGTTTCAAGAAAGCCAAGCATGTGAATCTCAAGCAATTATCGCAGTTGCTGGGCCTCTCCCAGACAACCGTGAGCAGAGCGCTGAACGGCTATCCGGAGGTCAATGCCGAGACGCGCCAGCGCGTGCTCGATGCCGTCCGGGAGACCGGATACCGGCCGAACCGGGCGGCGCAGCGGCTGGCGACGGGCCGGGCGGGCTCGATCGGCCTTGTCATGCCGACGGCCGACGGCATCGAATCCGACGTGCATTTCGGCGAATTCCTCGCGGGCCTCGGCGACGAGGCGGTCAAGCACGACTTTCATTTCGTCATCAATCCGAGCCATCCGGAAGAGGAGGTCGCGACCTGCCGGCGGCTGGTGGCGAGCGGCAATGTGGATGCGCTGTTCCTCGCCTATATGCGCGAGAAGGATCCGCGCATCGCCATGCTGAAGACGCTGAAGACGCCCTTCGTCGTGCACGGCCGGTCGATCGGCGTGCCGACGGACTATCCCTATCTCGACATCGACAATACCGGCGCCTTCTACGATGCCGCGCGGCTGCTCGCGCAGCTCGGCCACCGGCATTTCGCGCTGATCAACGGGCCGGACTACCTCGCCTTCTCGATCCGCCGCAAGAAGGGCACGGTGCGGGCGCTGGCCGAACACGGCCTCACACTGCGCGAGGAGTGCGTGCAGCATTCGCAGATGACGGACGAACACGGGTTTCGCGCCATGGAGCGCTTCCTCCAGCTCGAAACGCCGCCGACCGCGGTCCTGTGCTCCAGCACGGTCCTGGCGCTCGGCGCCGTCCGGGCGATCAACCAGGCAGGGCTGAAACTCGGCACGGACATCTCGCTCATCGCCCATGACGACGTGCTGCCCATGCTGAAGCCGGAGAATTTCATGGTGCCGCTGACGACGACCCGCTCGTCGCTGCGCGCCGCCGGCCAGCGCATCGCCCGCCGCCTCATCGCCGACATCCTGACGCTCGAGACCCTGCCGCAGCAGGAGCTCTGGAAGACGGACCTCATCGTGCGCGCCTCGACCGGACCGGCGCCGGCGGGGAAATAGGCTTGCTCGGGAACGGCATCGCGCCGGGGGGTTGCCCCTCACCCTAACCCTCTCCCCGCAGGCGGGGAGAGGGGACGTGCCCCACGAATGGCTGTTGTTTGAGGAAGACGGCACGGCATATCCCTTCTCCCCGCCTGCGGGGAGAAGGTGGCCGGCAGGCCGGATGAGGGGCCGCCCCCTAAACTGACGACGCTTCCCCTCAGAATTTCGGCGGCACGCGCCCGGCCTTGCGATAGGCGGCGATCACCGTGTTGGCCATCAGCATGGCGATGGTCATCGGGCCGACGCCGCCGGGAACCGGGGTGATGACGCCGGCTACCTTGGCCGCCTCGTCGAAGGCGACGTCGCCGACGAGGCGGGACTTGCCCTCGCCCTTTTCCGGCGCGGCGATGCGGTTGATGCCGACGTCGATGACGGTCGCGCCCGGCTTCACCCAGTCGGCCTTCACCATTTCCGGGCGGCCGACGGCAGCGACGAGGATATCGGCATTGCGGCACACGCCGGCGAGGTCCTTGGTACGCGAATGGGCGGTCGTCACCGTCGCGTTCGCGGCCAGCAGCAGGGCGGACATCGGCTTGCCGAAAAGGTTCGAGCGGCCGATCACCACCGCGTTGAGGCCGGAAAGGTCGTCGCCATGCGTGCGGCGCACGAAGACCATGGCGCCGGCCGGCGTGCAGGAGACGAGGCCGCCGTCGAGGTCGCCCGTCGCCACCTTGCCGGCATTGACGACGTGCAGGCCGTCGACGTCCTTTTCCGGCTTGATCGACTGGATGATCGGTTCGGACTTCAGGTGCTTGGGGAGCGGAAGCTGGACGAGGATGCCATGGATGGTCTCGTCGGCATTCAGCGTCTCAACGAGGCGGGCCAGCTCCTCCTGCGTGGTTTCCTCCGGCAGCGTGTGCTGGATCGAGGTGAAGCCACATTCCTTGGCCATGCGGCTCTTGGAAGAGACATAGGCGTGGCTCGCCGGATCGTCGCCGACGATGATGACAGCCAGGCCGGGCCTTACGCCGGCATCCTTCTCCAGGGCGGCAGTGGCGGACTTCACGGTGTCAATCACGGAAGCGGCAACCTGCTTCCCATCGATAATGGTGGTCACATTTCTCTCCCTGAATGAAGTGCGCCCACTCTAGTGGGACGCTCGCGCGGCGGGATGGCCTCTTAACGCCCTATGCTGTCCAAAACGCATAATTTCAAGCGCATCCTGCGGGAAAGCGCAGGTCCAGCCCGGGAATATGCCTTTCCTGTCAGCGGTGAAAGACACGATGGCGGCAAGACGGCGTCGCTCATCACCCGGCAAGAAGTCCTTTTTTGACGCAGGCTGCGGGATTGTCCTGGCCCGGGAGGCTCGGAAAATTGACAGCAAGCTATTGTTTTTCAAAATTTTTCCCGAAAGGACGGCGCCATGGTTAGCGAGCTGTAAACAGGGTCCGCCGCCTTTTCGGGAAATCCTTAAACGGCCTTTCAGAGGAACTTGCTAAACCGGCAGGCAGCAATAGCAGCCTTGCGGGAGCAGCATGACGCCCTTTCCCCCGGATCCTGTCGAACACGCCACCCGAAAGGCCATGAGGGCCTTTAGGGCCGGCCATTGCCCGCTTTCGGGCGCTTCGAAAGGACCCCTGCCATGAACCTCGTGTCCGGCAACATCACCGCTTCGCAGCGGGACATACTGGGCCTGCCGGTCTGCGATCTCGGCTGGGCGGACGCCTTTGCCTTCGCCGAAGAGGTGGCAACCATGCCGTTCGGCCAGAGCGTCATCGCCTTCATCAATGCCGGCAATGCCAACCTGATGATGCGCGATCCCGAATACCGCGCCGTGCTGGAACGCCAGGTCGTTCTGCCCGATGGCGACGGCGTCGATCTCGCCTCGATGGTGTTCCACGGCCGCAGGTTTCCCGCGAACCTCACGAGCATCGCCTTCGTTCCGGCCCTCCTGACCTATATCGCAAAGCCGATGCGCGTCGCGCTGATCGGCGCCCGGACGGCGACGCTGATGCGGGCCGCCGACACGCTTCGCCGGCATACGCCCTGGCACGCGTTCCTGCCGATTTCCGACGGCCATTTCGATCAGGACCAGTCGGACGCGATCATGGAGCGGGTGCGCGCGGCGGATGCCGACATCCTGCTCGTTTCGATGGGCAGCCCGGCCCAGGAAAAGTGGATCGACAGGCATGTCGGGCCCGGCCATGCCCGGCTGGTGCTCAGCCTCGGCCCGCTGTTCGACACACTCGCCGGCAACACGCCGCCGATGCCCGAAGCCGTTCGCCGGCTCCGGCTCGGCTGGCTCTACCGGCTGATGGCGGAGCCGTCACGGCTACCCCAGCGCAAGGCCCAGATCGCCTTCGCCTACCATGTGCTGCGCTACAAGCTATCCGGCCCGATGATGCCGCGGGGCAGCGGCAACACGGCAAAAGCCGGCTCGCTCTGAGTCGGCCAGCCCGTTGCCACCGGGCATTTTCACGGGGCAAGCCCAGAGCATTTCCAGCCGAAGCAAGACCGCTTCGGCGTCGGACAATGCGGTAAAAGCGAGACTCCAGCGCATTTCCGGTTCCGGAAATGCGCTAGTGACCGCCGCTCTTCTCCGCCGGCTTGACGGCCGGAACCTCGCCCTTGACGAGGGTCTGGCCGCGCTTGGGCGCGGGGTCCTGCACCGATGCGGTGGTGATGTAGTCGATCTGCTCGACATAGACCTCGGCGATGACCTCTGCCCCGAAGCGGCGGTTCAGCCCTTCCTTGACGATGTCGCGGAAGGCATCGACATCGAAACTGCCGACCGTCGCCACGTCGATCATCTTCTTGCCGACCAGCAGCGTATAGAGCTCGTCGGTGATCATCTGCGGCAGGGGAACGATCTGTTTGGCCGCCAGATCCTTGTTCGCCTTGTAGGCGAGCCTGGTGAGCAGGTAGCCGTTGACGCCGCCCTCCCCGATGACGGGCACCGTCGTCGTGTATCCGCTGACGAATTCCAGCGCCGCCTCGCGCTCGGCGGCGGCGGTATCGACCTCGGGCGCCGAGGCCATCGTCAGCGAGACATAGACCGAGGCAAGCGTGATGGCGAGGATCCAGACGCCGGTGCCGATGAGCTTGATCATGTGCCGTAACCCAGGCGGAACTGCTCCTGCGAATAGGTGCCATCGGCCTCGAGGTCCTGGACGGCATTCTTCAGGATGGTGACGACTTCACGCACGGCCTCCAGATGGGCGGAGACGCGCTGGGCGTTGGTGGCGAGCTTCTCGCGCACGCGGCCGAGCTGGCTGGAGAAGGTCTGCGGCATCTCGTCCGGGCGCACGTCGCGCGTCAGCATCGCCAGTTCATAGAGGCAGCGGCTCTTGTGGGCGTTCGAGGTCGGCAGATCGAAATCGGGGTCATGGCCGATATTGTCGTTCTCGTTGTCGATGATCGTTTCGAGCCGGCCGAGGACGGTGCGGATCCGCAATTCGTTGGTCGCCTGTTCCATTTTGTTGTTCTCCGCTTAGATCTTCGTCTCGTGTTCCTTGATGCCCGGCGTCAGGTCGGCAAAGGCTTGCCGCTGCAGGGCGTGCACCATGCCGGTTGCGACACGGTCGGTGTTCTTGTCCTTCTCCGGCGAGGCCGCGCCGATGCCGCTGCTCTTGGCGAGGCTCTCGGCAAGGCCGATGCCGCCGCCCTTGGCGAGCGCTTCGCCGAGCTGGTCGGCCATCATGCCGCGCCACATCTCGCCGGCCGTGCCCTTGCCGTAGATCTCTTCGCTCTCGGTCGGCATCATCGACTTCACGAAGTTCTGCAGCACCATCGATTCGAACTTGCGCAGATGTTCCGGCACGGCCTTGCCGCCGGCGGCGGAAACGCCCTGCGCCGCATGGGCTCCGGCCGAATCGCGGTTGAGAATGCTGCCGACGGTGGCCTGGAAACCGGCGCCGGCCTCGGCAAGGCTCGTCGCCTCGAAGGCGGCCCTGTTCGATTTCAGCCTGGCCTGCGCTTCCTGAACCTGGGCCGGGTCGGCGGCGCGCACGACATCGAGCACCAGGTCGCTGGGGGGAGAAATTGCCACGTCCTTGAGCCTTTCAGGTGATCCTCGTGGCCGAACCCGTCCTCATGGCGGTTCGCCGGCCTCTGACCTTTCAGGACATCGGATCCATCCGCGCCGCGCTTGCGGCTGCTTCGACAAACCTCGTCATCGTCCTGACGCGACTATCGCTGCTCAACCTTACGGGAGGCTGGTGGCGGATGACGAGGGCGCGAGGCGGGCGCATAGGCACTCCACTTTGACGCAAGCTTGATAAGGCCGCGGTAAATCGCCTTTCGTTACAGCGGCTTATTCCATCAGCGCCTATTCTTCAGTGCCCTTGTAGGCAATGTGCTGGTCGATGAGGTCGTAGATCGAATTGTCGGCCGCCTCGCGCTCCTCGGCACTGCGGGCTTCCTTGCGGTGCTCCTCCATGCGGTCGCCCTTGGTGCGCTCGCGCACCACGCGCATCTCGTGCATCTGCTGCACGTTGGCCAGCATCTGGTCCTGCTGCTGCAACTTGCTGTACTGGCCGGAATAGTGCCGCGAAAAACTGCGGTGGATCGGATCGAGCGAGTTGATCGCGCCGGCGACGACCTCCATCGTCTCGGCGATCTCCTCCCGCTGGCGCGTGGTGTTGGCAAGGTCGAGCTCCGCCATCTTCTCCAGATGGCGCTGCACGCTGACGAGGCGCTTCAGCTTGTCGGAACGGTTTTGCGCCATCGCTACTCCCCCCGGAAGACCGGAGTGAAGCCGGCCGCAAAGATCTCAAGCAGCGAGGAGACGCCGAAATAGAGCAGGAGCAGCCCGCCCATGATGATGAAAGGCAGCGAGACGAAGTAGATGGGGATCTGCGGCGCCAGCTTGTTGATGAGGCCGACGGAGACGTTGAAGACCAGGCCGTAGAGGATGAAGGGGCTCGCGAGCCTCAGCATGATCATGAAGGTCTGGCTCAGCGTGTCGGTGAGCGTGATCAGGGCACCCTGCGGGTTGAAGCCCGCGCCGATCGGCATGACATTGTAGGATTCGACCAGCGCCCGCATCACGACATGGTGGAAATCCAGCATGAAGAGCACCAGCAGGCCGGCGAAGGAGAGAAGGTTCGTCAGCTGGTTCTCCGCCGTGTCTTCCAGCACGTCGGGCGTCGGCGGCGCGTTGAAGCCCATCATCATCGTCAGCACCGTGCCGGCGAATTGCAGGCCGAGCACGTAGTAGCGGGCGATGAGGCCGATGACGGCGCCGGTCAGCGTCTCGAAGACGATGAGCGTGAGATAGCTGTCGAGCGTGCCGGAGGTGCGCGGATAGATCGTATCCCACAGGATCGGCAGCACCGCCATGGAGATCGCCACCGCCAGGAACAGACGGATCTGGATCGTCAGGCGCGCGGACGAAAAGCCCGGCAGCAACATGAAGCACCCGCCGACACGGCAGAAGGCGGCGAACAACGCCAGCACCGTGCCCTGCGGGTCCGCGATCATGAAATGGAGCCGAGGATCTTGATCTCGATGCCCTTGGCGAGCTCGACATGCGAGAGAACCGGCAATGTGGCGAAGAGGCGCTCGATGATCATGCGCACATAAGAGCGGGATTCGGGCGAGGTGACCAGCACAAAGGGCGTGCCGCGATCGAGAAACTCGCGGATAACCCGGGTCGCCTGTTCGGAAAACTCCTCGAGCTGGCGCGGATCGATGTCGAATTCGACGATTTCGCCCTTGCTGTCGCGCTTGAGCGCCTGGTGGAAGACCATGTCCCACTTGTTGCCGAGGCGCAGCACCGGCAGCACGCCGTTCTCCGCCAGGTCGCCGCAGATCTGCTGCGACATGCGGATGCGCACATGCTCGACGATCTGCTCGGTCTTGCGCACATGCGGGGCGAGTTCGGCGACCGCTTCGAGGATGAGGTGCAGGTTGCGGATGGAGACGCGCTCGGCAAGCAGCAGCTTCAGCACGGCCTGGAGGCCGGAATAGGACATGTGCGAGGAGCAGATCTCGTCGGCCAGCTTGCGGTATTCCGGATCAAGCCGCTCGATGAGCGCCTTCACGTCCTTGTAGGACAGAAGCTGCGGCAGGTTGTTGCGGATGACCTCGGACAGGTGCGTGAGAACCACCGAGACGTTGTCGATCGGGTGGAAACCCTCGCGGCGCAGGTCGTCCGCAAAGGTTTCGAGGATCGAGACCGCCGGCATGCCGAAGGCCGGTTCGCGGATGTCGTCGCCCGGCACGCTCGGCTTGCGCCCGCCGCCGGTGACGACCAGAACCTCGCCGACACGCACGATGTTGGAGGCGATCGTCGTGCCGTGGATGCGGATCTGGTAGGACTTGTCCGGAATGGAGATGTCGTCCGAAACCTTGATTTCCGGCACGACGAAACCGTATTGCCCGGCGAACTTCTTGCGCATCTTACCGACACGGAAGGCAAGCTCCTGATGCGCGCCGAGAAGGCGGGTGGAGACCTGCTTGCCGAGGAGAAGCTCAATCTCTGCGGTCTTGAGTACCGACTTGACCGAATCCTTCTCCTGGTCGCGGCTCTGCTGGACCTGCTGGGCCTCCAGCTCGCGCTTGACGCGGTTTTCCTCCGCGATGCGCCGCGGGATGATCCAGGCGCTGAAGGCCATGACGCTGCCGAGCACCATGAACGGAAGGAAGGGCAGGCCCGGCATGATGGCGAGCAGGATCATCAGGCCGGCGGCGACGAAGAGCGCACGCGGATAGCCGGAGAGCTGGTTGATGACCGCCTGGTCGGTGGAACCGGCGGTTCCGCCGCGCGAGACGATGAGGCCGGCGGCGAGCGAGACGATGAGGGCCGGGATCTGCGAGACGAGACCGTCGCCGACCGACAGTTTCACGAAGACGTCGGCGGCTTCGCCCAGTTCCATGCCGTGACGGAAGTAGCCGATGATGATGCCGCCGAAGACATTGATGGCGGTGATGATGAGACCCGCAATGGCGTCGCCGCGCACGAATTTCGAGGCACCGTCCATCGAACCGAAGAACGAGCTCTCCTCCTCCAGCTCGCGGCGGCGCAGCTGCGCCTGCTTCTCGTCGATGAGGCCGGCGGAAAGGTCGGCGTCGATCGACATCTGCTTGCCGGGAATGGCATCGAGGGTGAAGCGCGCGCCGACTTCGGCGATACGCGTCGCACCCTTGGTGATGACGATGAAGTTCACCACGATGAGGATCATGAAGACGATGATACCGATGACGAAGTCGCCGGACATGACGAGGCTGGCAAAGCCGGCGATCACGCCGCCCGCCGCGTCGTGCCCCTCATTGCCGTGCGAGAGGATGACGCGCGTCGTCGCGATGTTGAGCGCGAGGCGCACCATGGTCGCGATGAGGAGGACCGTCGGGAAGGACGAGAAGTCGAGCGGGCGCTGGATCCACAGCGCCACCATCAGGATCAGCACCGAGAAGGCGATAGAGAACGCCAGCCCGATGTCGATCATGAAGGCCGGGATCGGCAGGAAGAGGATCGACAGGATCGTCAGGATGCCCACGGCGAATGCGATATCGCGGCCGCTGGGGCTGACCTTCGGAAGGTTTATTGCCGGTACTTGCGCCATCTGGATGCGTCCCATCTCTTCATGAGAGGCGGCGGCGCGTCACACGCGTCGCCCATTTCACCCCATGACCTACCCGGCGAAGCTTGCGCGAGGGTGGCAGCGGGCTCCGGCGGCTTCGGGCGCTTGGGAACTGTGGATCCTCGGGACGAGCCCGAGGATGACGGGGAGGAGAGGCTCCGCACCACGAAATGGTGCGGCATGCGGGACGGCGCCAACGACCGAACCACATCCCTTCTGTCGTCATCCTCGGGCTCGTCCCGAGGAACCACGCCCCAGACGCCGGCCTTAGAAGCCGCTCTCTATTCGGGAGAAGACGATATTGGTGAAGATGGAGATCTGCGCGCCGATGAAGGGGGCCGATATAGCGATCGTCACGAAGATCGCGAGGATTTTCGGCACGAAGGTGAGGGTCATTTCCTGCACCTGGGTCAGCGCCTGCACGAAGGCAATGGCGACGCCGACGATCATTGCGGCAAGCACGGCCGGGCCGGAGGCCACCACCACTGTCCAGATGGCGGCCTGCGCGATGTCGAGGGCGTCTGCCTCATTCACGTTTCGGTTTCACTCGCCTTGGTTTCGCTGACCTTCACGCCGGGGCCGATGACGAGCGTCTTGCCCGAATCAAGCGTCGCGACGATACCGTCATTATATAGCGTGACGTCCGTGACGACGCCAGAAATCTTGCCGTCCTCACTGGTGACGGTGCGGCCGATGACGGAGTTGGCTTCCTGCAGCGAGGTGCGCTGCAACAGGCTTTCCAGGTTCTTGTTCGTCTTGATGGTCTGCTCGACCTGGGAGAAGGTCGCAAGCTGCGCCATCTGCTGGGTCGCGTCCATCGGCTCGGTCGGATCCTGGTTCTTCATCTGCGCCACGAGCAGCTTCAGGAAGCTCTCGTAGTTGATCGTCGCCGACTTCTCGTCGGTGGTGGATTCGGCGCCGGTGACGGTCGGCACATAGGACTGGGAGGCGCCCGCGGCGCCGACGGGCGTTACCATGGGGCGATCTCCCTGCGGATCTGTTCGACCGTGGCCGGTGCCATTTCCTGGTTGTTGAGGATGCGATCCTCGATCGGATAGAGCGCGCGGATCGCCTTCAGCGCTTCGAAGGCACGGCCCTGGGTGACGAGGGCGTCGACGCGCTTCAGCTCGGCGAGCACCTCCTCGTTCTTGAAGCAGGAGAGCAGCATGATGACCGACTTGCGGAACATGGCGACCGACTGCTCGGCGCCCTCCGGATTGATCAGCGACATCTGCGCGATGAAATAGAGCTGGCGAAGCGGCGTCGTGGCCTGTTCGGGCTGCAGGACGTGGTTTTCCAGAAGGAACGTGACATCGTTCAGGAACTCGATCGCAACCTTGCGGTCGACCCTCAGGACTGCGCCGTTGACGAAGATGCGCTCACCGGACTTCAGCGATATACGCAGTGTACTTTTCATTTGATGCCATCCTTGATGATGGTGGTGATGTCGATGATGCCCTGGAAATTCGAGGATTCGCGTTTGCGGATCTTCTCGATTTCCTTGAGAATCCAAATGGCGATCGAGATGAGGTTGGCCCGAAGCTCGGCCTCGAGCTGGTTTTCCGGATCTCCGAGATCTTCGATGAAGCGGATCCAGACGCGGCGGGTGAAGTAGATCGCCTCCACCGCCTCCCGGCTCTGGTTGCCGCCGTCGCTGGCCATTGCCGCTTTCAGGAGCGCAATCGACCGATCGAGGACCTGCCGTTCCCGATCCTTCGAGACGGCGACGCCTTCCTCCATGATCTCGGCATATGAAAACTGGTACATTCAGACATCCTTCATGTGTGTCCGTACCCTCTGGTTCATCAGAGGTAGTTCAATAGGCTCAGGTTCTGGATCCTCGACGTGAGCGTGTAGGCGAGCGAAAGCTGCGATTCGAGCGTGGTGACGCGGGTCGCCGCCTCGTAGGTATCGATGCTTTCCATGTCCTTGATGCTGGTGCTCAGGATGGCGACCTGGGCATTGAGCGAGGTGTTCGCCTGGCTGACGCGGGCCTCGGAAATGCCGAGCTTGGAACGTTCGCCGTCGATGCCGGAGATCGCCCGGCCCATATAGTCGATCGCTGCGTCGCTGACCGTCTTGCGGGTCTGCTCGCTGATGCCGAGAGCCATCAGCTCCTGCCCCAGGACGAGACCAAGCGCCATGTAGCGCATGCCGTCCACATTGGTGTTGGTCGAGCTCTGGACGGTCTCCGCGGCGCTGATGCGGCTCTGCATGTTCTCGTCCGACGCATTCGACCAGTTCGTCTGCCAGCTCGAGGTCGGGCCGACAAATTCAGCTTCGAGCTTCTCGACGAAGGCCTGCATGTCCGACGCCGTGATGTCGGAGACCGCGGCGTCCGTCTTCTGAAAACCGAAATGCGCAAAGAACGTATCGTCGAACACGTCCTTCGGATTCTGTTCAGGCGGCGGCAGGTCCTGGGAATATTCCTTGAGCGGCATTACGTCCGTGTTGATGCCGGCAAAGAGGTATTCGCCGCTGAACGAGGTGTTGGCGGCCGAGGTGAAGGCCGAGAACGCGTTGCCGAGATTTTCCTTCGCGAGGTCCAGCTGGTCCTGCGAGGTGATGCCGGAAAGCGCGATCAGCACGCCCATCGCATCGTTCGCCGCCGTCGACATCTGGCCGAGCGCCTCCTGCGAGGCGGCGAGGCGCTGCGTCGTCAGCGCGTTTGTGCTCTTCAGCGATTCCATGCGCTGGAGATCGCGGTGCAGGTTCAGCGTGCGCGCCGTCTTGGCGCCGAGCACGGCGCCGACATCCGCATGGCGGCCGGTGACCGTTTCCTCCTGAAGCTGCAACATCTCCTTCTGCGCGCTGGCCACGGTGAGCCGCATCGCATTTTGAAGGGACATGTTGGAAACGAAAGAAGTCTTCATAACTTACCCCGCCGCCTGAAGGAGGGCCGCGATCATTTCATCGACCGCCGCCACGAGCTTGGCCGACGCCTTGTAGGACTGCTCGAGGTCGAGCAGCAGGGCGAGTTCCTCGTCAAGGCTGACGGCCGTCACGTTGAGAAGGGCCTCCTGGGTACGCCCGAGCAGGGCGGCCTTGTCGTCGCCCGCCGTCGTCGCGGCCCTGCGGATCTCCTCCAGCCAGCCGACCGAGCTGGTCGAGAAGGAAAGGAGCGTCGTCGTCGTTTCGATGGATGCGTCCGGGTCGAAGGACATCGGCGCCTCGAAGGCGGACGTATAGCCGTTCAGAAGATCCGAGAAGCTGGCATTGTTGCCCGTGTTGTAGACGGCGTTGATCCCGTCCCGCAGCTTCGTCGGGCTGCCGCCTTCGCTCGATATGACGTCGGGGTTGACCCTGATGACCGCGGCAAGGCCCGGATCCGTGACGGCGGGCAGGCCGTTGCTGATAAAGAGGCCTTCGACCCCGCCTTCGGAGAACACCTCGATGACGCCGCGGGCGACCTCGTCGAGCTGCTTCTGGAAGGTCGGCGCGACGTAGTCGCGGATCTGCAGGAGGGCCGCGATCGTGCCTTGCGCGCTGGTGTTGCCGCCGGCCCCTGCCTGGACGGGCACGCCGTCGATGAGCACCTGGTTGCCGTCGACGGCAGCGGTGAAGGTGGTCGTGGGCTGGAAGCTGACGGTGCGCGGCACGGTCTCGAACAGCACCGTGCCGTCGCTGGTGTAGAGCGCCAGGTCGTTGTGTGTGCGGTTGACCGCGGTGACGCCGACGATCCCCGAAATCTCGGTCAGCAGCTTGTCGCGCTGGTCGAGCGCGTCGTTGACGTCGGTTCCGGCGGCCGTGCCCAGGCGGACCTTGTCGTTGTAGGTCTTGAATTCGCTGAGCAGGCGGTTGAGTTCCGTCACCGCCGTGTCGATGTCGGCGTCCGCCTCGGCCCTCAGCTTCTGCAGGGCATTCGACGTGCTGTTCAGCGAATTGGCGACGTCGATCGCGTCCGACACCACCGTTTCGGCGAGCGAGATCTCGCTCGGCTTGTCGGCGAAAGTCTGGAGATTGTCGCGCAGCTTCGCCAGATAGGTGGAGGGGGCGATCTCATAGTCCTCGCCGCCCATCATCATCTTCATCTGCGTCAGGCCGGCCAGGAGCGTGTCCTGGCCGCTCGACTTGGAGATCGAGAGCAGGTTCTGCTTCAGCAGGGCCTCGTTCTGGGCACGCTGCGTTTCCACCACCGTGGCACCGGAGGTAGCCGTCGCGAGGATCGCGGCGCGGCGCGCGTAGTTCGGGTTGCTTGCATTGGCAATGTTCTTCGACGTGACGGCCGATTGAAGGCCGACGTTGGAGAAACTGGACTGAGCAGTCTTCATTGCTGCTGAAAGCGACATCGGATCTACCTAATTCTCGAATGCACGCGCGGCGTCATGCCGGCTTATCTCTTCAGATTGACGAGGACTTCCATCAGCTCGGAACCGGTCTGAAAGACCTTCGAGTTGGCCGTGTAGTTGCGCTGCGACTCGATCATGCTCGTCAGTTCTTCCGCGATGTCGACGTTGGAGTCCTCCAGCGCGCCGGAAACGATCGCTCCATAACCGTTGGTGCCGGCGTAGCCCATGACGACGACGCCCGAGTCGTTGCTCTGCGCATAGATGTTGCCCGGCAGCGGCTTCAGGTTGTCCGGGCTCTGCACGGACGCCATCGCGATCCGGAATTTCGGCGTCAGCTGCCCGTTGTCATATTTCAGCGAAACGACACCATCCTCGCTGATCTCGTAGCCGGTGACCTTGCTGGCGCCATTGCCGTTGATCTTGCCGTTGGACACGTCAAACGGGGAGGCGAGCTGGCTGGAACCGCCGATGCTGATCTCAAGCGCGCTGAGTTCGGCGCCGTTGATGGGCTGGGCCGCCGTGGTAATGCTTGCCGGCGAGGGCGTGAGCAGCTTGCCTTCCGCATCGAATGTCATGGGCTCTGGGCCGGCGATTGTGGTGCCTTCGTAGGTCGCCTCGACCGTCCAGGCATTGTCGCCCGTCTTCACGTAATTGAATTCGATCAGCCGGGTGTTGCCCTGGCTGTCATAGGCGACGAGAGAGGTCGACTTCGAATAGCCCGCCACTTCGTTGGACGGCAGGTTGACGTCGAGCGCACCTGCCGTCGAGCCGGTCGCATTGAGCGCGCCGGAGGCAAGGTTGATCTCCTGGAGACCATCGAAGCCGTTGACGACGATCGTCGGGTCCTCGGTGGAGGAATATTCGTATCCCATCAGCTTGAAGCCGGAGGAATTCTGCAACGAGCCGTCGTCCATGACGGTGAAGGCGCCGGCGCGGGTCATGTATTCCTGGCCGTCCGTGCCCGAGACGATGAAGAAACCCTTGCCGTTGATGGCAAGGTCCGTCGCCGATGTCGTGTAGGTGAAGGTGCCCTGTGCGGAGATGGAATAGCGCACATCCGTGTTCACGCCGCCGGAATTGTAGGAACCGCCGGTGGTGGGCAGGATCAGCGAGGAGAACTGGGTGGAGGCCTTCTTGTAGCCCGTCGTGTTCGCGTTGGCGATGTTGTCGGCAACGGTGCTCAGGCGATTCGCCTGCGCATTCATGCCGGAAACACCCGTTCTCATCGTACCGTAGAGGCTCATGTCATTTCCCCGTTCGTCTCATACTCAGGACCCTATGGGACGGGCCTTGCGTGAAGCTGGCTGCCGAGCCGCCTGGCAGGGTCCGCCTCCCCGCCAGCCGGCACCATCGGCTCAGCCCTGCCAGTCGATGCAGTAGCCAAGGAAGCGCTTGGAATCGATCGGGTCGAAACCGAGCTTCTTGCGCAGCTTCTTGCGCAGCTTGCTGATGTGGCTTTCGACGACGTTCTCCTCGACGTCCTCGTCGAAGATGCCGTAGATCGCGTTGAAGATCTGGGTCTTGGAAAGCCGGCGGCCGCGGTTGGCGACCAAATATTCGAGAATGCGGCGCTCGCGGCGCGGCAGGGGGAAGACGTCACCGGCGATTTCCGGGTCGCGACCATCGGAGAAGACACGGATCGGGCCGATATCGGTGTAGTTGGACAGCGCCTTCAGGCGGCGCCGGATGGCCGCCGCACGGGCCAGGATCTCACGGGGATGCACCGGCTTGCGCACGACGTCGTCGACGCCGCTGTCGAAGAGGGCGAGGGTGGTTTCCAGGGAGGGCGTGTCGCTGACCGCGATCACGGGGGCCTGCGAGCGATCACGGATCGCCCGTGGCAGCTCCATGGAGAGCTGGCCCTGGCCGATCAGGAAAGCCTCGACCGCATCGATGTCCGAATCGGCCGCGGTGTTCACCCACTCGCCGAATTCACGGGGATCGAACCCCGTCGAGGGCACGCCCTCGCGACCAAAAAGAGAAGTATAGCCGTCTTTAACGAGCTCGCGCTCATCAACCACTACGATCATTCGTCCGCCTCCGAATCAGTGTGGTGCCTCGTTCAGGCAGTGGTACGAATCGGGCGAATCACCGGCAACTAGAGAAAGTGACTGGGTGGAATTAACAGTTGATTAAGAATTGCGTGCCGATTTGATCTACATATAGTGGCTTTCGGCGAATTTCGCCACAATTTTACGGTGGAAAAGTTAACAAAGGTTAACGTCATGCCTTGCCGTCCCAAAACTGGGCGTATTCCTGCCACATTGCGGCACAGGCCGCCATCGGGTCGATGTTTAAACTTTTAGTTGAATTACCGGCAGAACTGTTTCGCGTTCGCCGTCCAGCTTCCATAGCCCGTCGCGACCAGGTTCGCGATCACCCGGCATACGTAGCGCTTCTGCGCCGGGTCGTTGTTGGGGCCGGCGTGATAACGTGCGACGGCCATCGTCCAGGTCTCGTGCCGGGCGTGCAGGCGCGCCAGGAAGGATGCCGCATATTCGACATTCTTGCGCGGGTCGAACATTTCCGCGGGCGAGGCGAACTGGTCGCCGTGGAAGTGATGATTGATCTGCATGCAGCCGAGGTCGATCAGCTTGGCGCCCTGGGCCCTCGCCGTCTCGAATGCCCGCAGGGCGTCCTTCCTGTCACGGCCGAAGAAGGCCTTGCCCTCGATGTTCA
The DNA here is from genome assembly GCF_963942435.1 of Shinella sp. WSD5-1. GTDB lineage: Bacteria > Pseudomonadota > Alphaproteobacteria > Rhizobiales > Rhizobiaceae > Shinella > Shinella yambaruensis. The sequence continues at coordinate 1,313,417 of NZ_OZ012596.1, read as the reverse complement.
TGGCATAGGGCTGGAGCGATCCCTTCCGGCCGGTCTCGGTGAGACCGACGGAATAGAGGATGCCCGCCGGGATGTCGTATTTCGCAGCGGCGGCGAGGATTTCCCGCTCGCAGGCGCCAACGGAGGCTCCGGCGTCAGAGATAGACGCCGCCAGAGCGCTGAGGCTGGCCGCCAGCAAAGCCAGGAGCGGTGTCCGACGTGTTGCCCTCATGAGAGGCTCCCTCGCGTATAAAATTGCCCGTGCCCTCTCCGCCGCCCTGACGGCCATTGCCGCCCTCGCGGGCCTGCGGCTGGTTCGAGAACTGCTGCTGTTGCTGCTGGCTCTGGCTGTCGCCCTGCTGCGCATTCGCGCTCCTGTCGGCCGGCGCGAGCTGGACGCTGACCTGGTCGACGGCAAAGCCCTGACCGCGCAGCGCGCGCACGATCGCGTCCTGATCATCGGTGAGCTGGCGATAGGCCTCGCCCGTCTCCACCTGCAGCGAGACGACGAGGTCGTCGCCGTGCAGGCGCAGCGTCGCCGTCACGAGACCGAGCTCGATCGGGTGCATCTGGATCTTCAGCGTGTTGACGACCTTGCCGGTGGCCGCGGCTTCCGAATGGCTGAGCCCGCCGGTGGCGCTGAGCGAGGCCGCCCATTGCGGATCCTGCGTGATCGCCGTCGTCACGGCCCCCGCATTGCCGGCCTGCGCAAGGCCGATGTAGCGGCGTGCATCGACCACGGTCACCGTCTCGCCCTTCGGCCCGGTCGGGTTGGCATCGCGGAACGTCGCCCGCTCGCCCTTGTCCGAAAGGCTCATGTCGAGATCCCGCCCCTTGCCGTCGGCGCGGATCAGCCGGAAGAGCTGGTCGGCATCCGACTGGGGCACGTCGCCGGCATCCGCGGTGTCGGCCATATGGGTTCCATCGGCCCTGGCCGCGGCATCGGCGCGCGCATCGACCTTGGTCGATGCCTTGGCTCCGACCTGCGGCTTTGCGTCGGGCACGCCGGCCTTCGCAGCCGCATCGAGCGGCACGGCATTCGGCGTCGCCAGCATCTCAAGGAGATTGCCGACATCCGTCCCCGCTTTCGGCGCGGCTTCCTGCGTTCTGTCCGCCGCCGTGGCGCCGTCGTCCGCGGCCGCCTCGTCGGCATCACGCGCGACGGTCCTGCCCTCGTGCGTCTCGCCCTGTGTCTTGCGGCCTTGGCGGCCTGCGGCCTCCAGCAGGGCCGCCGCCTTTTCGTCAAAGGGCCGGTTGTCCCCTTCGGGCGTAGCGACGCCGGCCTTGCCGGCGGCACCGGCCAGCGCCGCGGCCTCGCGGCGCGCAAGCTTCACCCGCCCCTCTTCAGCCTCGCCGCCTTCCCGCTGGCCGCGGCCGGCCGTCCCGGAGACGGACAGCCGTCCGCCCTTGCGCCCGCCATCGCCCTCCCGTCCGGAAAGGCTGGCAATCGCATTGGCAAAACCGCCCTCTTCCGAAGCGCCTGCGGCATGGCCGTGGCCGGCCTTGCCCTTGCCCGGCGCCTGCCCCTGCACGATGCCCAAAACCCCGCTACCGATGGTGCTCAACTGCCTTCTCCCTTCAACAGCGCGTCGATTTCGTCGAGCTTGGACCTGCCGCTCGAAACGAATGTATCGAAGGCCGGATCGATGTCCGCCTTTTCTGGCTGCTCTTTCTTTTCCTGTTCCGGCTCGATTGCGGCGACCGGCGTCTCCTCGCCGCCCGCCCGCGGATCCATCGCCCGGTCGGCCAGCCCGGCTTCGCTCAACCCTTCGCGGGCAGCGTCCTCGGCCTCTATGGGCGTGGCGACGTCCGCCTCCGCCTTCGCCGCCGGTTCGCGCAGCACCTCCTCGGCCACGGCGCGGGCCGCGGCCTTCAGCGCGCGATCCTTCGCCGAGAGCTTGTCATCGGGGATGGCGATGATCGATTCCATTGCCGCCGCCACATCGCCGGAGGGAACGGAGGCGAGGCCCGAATAAAGGTCCGCCAATACCTTCGGCACGCTCTCCCCGTCGCCGGACAGCACCTGGGCGCGCTCGGCGGCGAGCGAGGCGAGCTTGTTCTTTCCAGAGATCGCGGCCAGGCGCGCCATGCGCAGATAGACCTCGCGCCGGCGCGGCACATCCATGAAGGAGAGGAGTTCAAGGATATCATCTTCCTTGATGGCCCCGTAGTGGTCGACCGCCAGCTTGACGAAGAGATCGGCGAACTGGCTGGCATAGGGCGAGCGCAGGTAGCGGCGCGCATAGCGGTTGGCATAGACCATGCTCTTGTCGATCCAGCCCGCCTCGCTGGCGATGTAGATCGAGCGGCGCAGCGCGGCCTCCTCGACGATCGTGCCGGGGGCGACGAGCCGCGCCCAGTCGAAATAGGTGAGCGCCAGCGCCGGGTCCTTGCGCATGACCGAGTTGGCCGAGACGAGGGCCAGATAGGGGCCGACACGCGAGTGCTTGTATTCCGGGAAGATCTCCGCGAGCGACTTGACGCTCTGCGTGCCGCGACCGCTGAGGTAACTGCGCAGAGCGTCGGTCAGGCGGGAATCGAAATGCCCGTCGACATCCTTCCTGATGAGCACTTCCAGCGTCTCGGGATTGCCGCCGCTCATCGCATAGACGAGCGCAGCATCCACATTGCGCGGGTCGTCGAAGAGCGCGGCTTCTCCCGTGCGCAGCCGCTCGTCGATGGTGCTCAGCAGGAAGCGCTGCATCTCCATCGCCGAATGGTCGCCGAGCGCCACCGTGTCCTGCACATATTGCAGCGAGCGGATCATCTTGTAGGGCGCAAGGTCGTCGAGGTTCTCGCCACGCGCGGGCGCCACGGCAGAAAGCGCCGTGCACAAGACCGTGCCTGTCAGGAAAACGCGCCGCAAGAAGCCCATGGCGTCAGCTGCCCTCGGCCTGGATGAGGATTTCGATGCGGCGGTTGGCATCGGCCATCGGATCGGCCGGGACCTTCAGGCGGCGATCGGCAAAGCCGGTCACCTGGCTCACGCGCTTCTCCTCCAGGCCGCCGCGCACCAGCATGTAGTAGGCGCTCTGCGCGCGGTCCATGGAAAGGCGCCAGTTGTCGTTCTTGCCGCCGGCGAAGGGACGGGCGTCGGTATGGCCGCGGATGGCGATGGCGCCCGGGCGGCCTTCCAACACCTTGCCGATCTTCTCCATCGCCAGAACCATCTCGCGCTTGGGCACCGCCGAGCCGATGTTGAACATCGGCGTGTCAAGCTGGTCGGTGAGGCTGACGAGCAGGCCCCCCTCGGCGGGCGTCACGCTGAGACCCTCGGCCAGCTTGCCGAGCTTGCCGATCTCGGCGGTCAGCTGCTTCTTCAATTCGTCCGCCTTCTTCTCCTCGGCGGATTTCTTCTCGTCTTCCCTGGCCTTGGCGGCCTCCGCGGCGGCCTTTTCCGCCTCGGCCTTCGCGGCCGTGGCCTTCTCCGCCTCTTCCTTGGCGAGCGCCTGCTTCACGGTGTCGTCGCTGGCAGCCGCCATCTGCTGGCCCGGCGTGCCCTCGCTGCCGGCATCCGTCGCCTCGGAGATCTGCACCTGCTGCGTCCAGAAATCAGGATCGAACGGGTCACGGTAGGCTTCGCCGCCATTGGCGCCGGTCGCCGGCCCCGAAGTGGCGGCACCGCCCTCGCCCTTGGCGCTGACATTCGCCTGCTGGCCGACTTCCTGCGCGATCTCCGAGAGCACGGAATAGGGATTCTCGAAGAAATTGGCCTCGGAATACTGCACTTCCTCGCCGGCCGTCGTCTTCTCGTCCTTGCCGCTTTCCGCGCCGTTGCCACTCGCCTGCTGCTGACCCTGTTCCTTGGATTTGTCCTGCGTCGCCTCACCTTCGGCGCTGTTGGCCGGCTTCTTCACCGATCTGTCGGCCGGCTTGTCGTCGGTCAGCTTGATCGGATTGAAATAGGAGGCGACCGAGGCCTGGGTCTTCTCGTTGGCGGCATTGACCAGCCACATCACGAGGAAGAAGGCCATCATCGCGGTCATGAAGTCGGCATAGGCGATCTTCCAGGCAGCCGAATGATGGTCGCCCTCGTGATCGCCATGACGCTTGACGATGATGATCTCGTTCTTGCCGTGGTGGTGATTTTCGCCTTCGCTCATGCAAGCACCTTGCGTACGGTGTCAGCCCAGGCCGCCATCCGCGTTACGAGGACGGTGTCGCCGAACTCCACCGTCAAATCGACATCCTGCATCTCGACATGCCGGAAGACCGGCGCGGGTTCGTCGAAATGCGATTCCAGTTGCTGGAAGAGGTTTGCCGGCCCCTTCACCGTTATCGCCATGCCTTCATCACCCTGCAGGCCCTCGGCGATCATGCGGGCAAGGTCGGCGATCGCGCCCCTCGCCAGCACGTCGTTCATCACCGGCGCCAATACCTCGGCGGTATCGGCGGCGACGCGCTCGGCCACCTCGCCCGTGAGCGTGGAAAACCGCTCGGCGAGGTCACGGGCGTAGTCCTTCTCGTAGCGCGCCTTCAGGTTGTCGAGCTCGGCCTGGTGCGCCTCCTTCAGGGCCGCGATCTCGGCCTCGTGCTTGGCACGAAGCTCCGTCTCGGCTTCCGCCCTGCCATCCGCGAAGGCCTCGGCACGCTCGGCGGCAAGATCCACCGGCGGCTCGGCCGATGGCATGACGAAGGCCTGGGCCGCAGAGCCACCCCCGTCATCGCCGAAGGACGGCGGCTGGAAGGCGGGGGCCCTAGGGCGCGGCGGAGCGCCGAAATCCTTGAGGTAGCGGGCAAGCTGCACGCTCATCGCGCGCCCTCCTGCCCTGCCGCGTGCCGGACGAACGCGAGAAAGGCCCGACGGGAACCCCGCGGACCGCTTCGACGCTCGCTCTCGAAAACACTGGAACCTGACACCACCGCTGACCTGTCTCCTTAGACACCGCGCCTTCCGCGAGGCGAAAGGCACACAATCTTCCTGATCGTGCCATCGAGCCTAGGGTTTCAAACTTGTGCGAGGATGAAGATAAAAGGTGTTGGGCCGCGCCAGGGCAAATAACGCGGCCCAACCGCCCGCCTCGGCCGATGACCAACGGCCGGGGCGGAAGAGAACCTGCCGCCCTTACTGGCGGAAGAGCTGCAGGATGTTCTCGGCGCTCGAATTGGCGATCGACAGCGACTGGATGCCGAGCTGCTGCTGGGTCTGAAGCGCCTTCAGGCGGGTCGATTCCTCGTTCATGTCCGCATCGACCAGGCGGCCGATGCCCTTGTCGATCACGTCGTTGAGGCTGGCCACGAAACTCTCCTGCATCTCGATGCGGGTCGAAATCGCCCCGAGGTCGGCCGCAGCGCTGGTCATCGCCTCCAAGGCCGTATCCACCATCTTCAGCAGGCCATCGATCTGGCCGGTCGTCGTCGAATTGTCGATGACCATCGTGTCGACCGAGGATGTCGTCGCGGCCACGACATTCGCCGTATCGACGGCCCAGAGGCGGCCGAGCGAGTCCTGGTAGGCAGCCTCCTGGTTGGGGACGGTGGTCTGGTTCACGGCGATCACCCAGGTGTCGTCGGCGACCTTCACGTAGTTGTTCACGCCGTCGGTGGCATAGCGGCCGTCGAAGGTGGAGGAACCGGCGCCGGCGGCGATGACCTCGTCCGTGGTAAATGCCTCGACGGTATGTTGGGTAACTGTGCCGCCCACATTGATATTGAGCGCAACGGCCGGTCCTTCGATCACGGCCGCCTTGTCGAGAATGCCGAGATTGCCGCCTTCGTCGAAGAGGACGGTTCTGTCATCGAGCATGTAATCGACCGTCTTGACGGAGACGGCGCCCGTCGCATTGCGGACGAAGGAGGCGACGACGCTCTTTTTCACGGAACCGCCGGCCGTCGTCAGGTCGGCCTGCAGCCAGTTCTCGCCGGAGAAGGAGGCGCCTTCCGCGATGCTGACGAGCTGTGCCTGAAGCTGGGTGATCTCTTCCTGGATCTTCGCCTTGTCGACACCCTCTTCCGTCGCGGCGACAAGCTTCGCGCGGATTTCCGTCACGACCTCGATGGCCGATTCCAGACCGGCATAGGCCGTATCGACCTTGGCGGCGCCGAGGCCGAGGGCATCCTGGACCGTGGCGAGGGCGCGGTTGTCGGAGCGCATGGTGGTCGCGATCGACCAGTAGGCGGCGTTGTCGGCGGCGGTTTCGACGCGCATGCCGGAGGAGACGCGGCTCTGCGCGGTTTCAAGCCCGTTGTCGATGGAACGGAGGGTCTGCAGCGCCGCCATGGCGGCGGAGTTGGTCAATATGCTGGTCATTGGCATTTGCCCTGGGAAAGGAATTGTCGGGGAGCATGCCGGAGTGAGGCGGGACCGGTAACGACGAAGGGGCTTCATGCATCCGGCGCCGCTCGTTTGCCCTGGGCGCCGGTTCATCGCTCTTAAGAAAGGGTTAACAGCGAGTGGTTAACAAATGGTTAACGGCCTGGCGCACGATCAAAGAAAGATGAAGATTGCGTTTATCGTCCGGAGCCAGATTTCACGGTTCGCGGCAAAGGCGACGAAAGGCGACATCTGCTTCATGGGCGCCGCCGGCGCCGCCCGGCATTCTGGCCTGTCCTGGCACAACCTGCGCACCTCTGCGGCGAGGCCGCGCTTGCCGGGAGACAGCGCGGGACAGGATACAACCGGAGCTGCGCGCCTGTTAACCCAAAATTAAACGCTACCGATTTAGAACTTAGCATGGTCGAAAAGGGCCGCTGGGGCAATTTTGCTGCCTTGTTCAGTCGGCCCCGGAACAGCATAGCCAATGCACGGCGTTTGCGACCAAATGGCGTAGGGATCGGAGCTGGTGTCAGTTCCGCGCATGATGCCCTTCCGATGCGCTGGCTCGTTCGAGCCATGTTTCAAGTGACATTGTTTTCGTCCAACCGGACGTCCGGACCGTTAGCGCCGTGGATGGCGCTCGACCGAGCGGTACACGGCGGGTGCCTTGCGCGCCTGGGACCCGAGGAGAAGATCGAATCTCTTCCCGCACGGTCGGTGGAACGAAAACGACGTTTGTCATCCGCTAACACAAGGGCGCGCGTCCATGACTTCAATCATTACCAATCTGACTCCCAGCCAGATCCGGAACCTTTCCACGAGTGCGATCCAGCTTCTCAACAGCGCGGACGTCGCGGCACTGACCTCGGAAAAGGTCGCGGCGCTCAGCGCCGCCCAGCTCAACGCCTTCACGTCGAGCAGCCTGCTCTCCTTCACCTCGGAGCAGATCGGCTCGATCGCCGTCAAGTCCATCGCCGGCCTCAGCGCCAGCCAGATCTCGTCGCTCACCTCCGGCCACATCGCGGGCCTCAAGGCCACCCAGGCAGCGGCCCTGACCAGCGCCCAGGTCGCCACCTTCACCACGGATGAAATCGCCGTGCTGAACTCCGCGCAGATCGCGGCCCTCGGCTACCAGGTCCTCACCACCATCGATTCCGCCGAACTTGCGCTGTTCACCACCGACGAGCTCGGCGCCATCAACGCCAAGGCCATCGCCGGCATCAGCACGGCAGCCCTCGCCGGCATCGCAACCGCCAGCATCGCCGCCCTCGGCACCGGCCAGATCGCCGCCCTCTCCAGCGCCCAGCTCAACGCGCTTTCCACCGGCCAGCTCGGCGCCCTCGGCACCGGCCAGCTCGCCGGTCTGACGGCAAAGCAGGTCGGCACGCTCAGCTCCACGCAGGTCGCCGCCCTCAGCACCGCCCAGATCGCGTCGCTGTCCAGCGCGCAGATCGGCGCACTCACCAGCGGCCAGGCTGCAGCCCTGTCCACGGACCAGATCGCGGCCCTCACCTCCACGCAGGTCGCCGGCCTCAGCGCTGCCGCCCTCAAGACCATCGATTCGGCGGAACTTGCCCTGTTCAGCACGGGCGAACTGGCTGCCATCAACGCCAAGGCCTTCGCCAGCCTCGATGCGGCCGCCCTCGCCGGCATCGCATCGGCCAGCATCGCCAGCCTCAACAGCGCCCATATCGCGGCCCTGACCAGCGGCCAGGCTGCTGCCCTGTCGACGGATCAGATCGCGGCGCTCACCAGCTCGCAGGTCGCAGCCCTCAGCGCCGCGGCCCTCAAGACCATCGATTCGGCGGAACTCGCCCTCTTCAGCACCGACGAACTGGCCGCCATCAACGCCAAGGCCATCGCCGGCCTCAGCACCGGAGCCCTTGCCGGCATCACGACGGCGGCCATCGGCGCCCTCGGCACCGGCCAGATCGCCGCTCTCTCCAGCACCCAGCTCAATGCCCTGTCCACCGGCCAGGTCGCAGCGCTCGGCACCGGCCAGCTTGCCGGCCTGAGCGCCAAGCAGGTTACAACGCTCAGCTCGACCCAGGTTGGCGCTCTCGGCACCGGCCAGATCGCCGGCCTGTCGAGCGCCCAGATCGGTGCCCTGACCAGCGGCCAGGCAGCGGCCCTGTCGACGGCGCAGGTCGCCGCCCTGACGAGCTCGCAGGTCGCAGCGCTCAGCGCCGCCGCCCTGAAGACCATCGATTCGGCGGAACTGGCCCTCTTCAGCACCGACGAACTGGCTGCCATCAACGCCAAGGCCCTCGCCGGTCTCAGCACCGGGGCTCTTGCCGGCATCACGACGGCGGCCATCGGCGCCCTCGGCACCGGCCAGATCGCCGCCCTCTCCAGCGGCCAGCTCAACGCCCTGTCCACCGACCAGCTCGCAGCCCTCACGACCGGCCAGATCGCCGGCCTGAGCGCCAAGCAGGTCGCCACGATTAGCTCGACCCAGATCGCAGCTCTCAGCACCGGCCAGATCGCCTCGCTGGGCAGCGCCCAGATCGGTGCGCTGACCAGCGGCCAGGCAGCGGCCCTGTCGACGGCGCAGATTGCCGCGCTCACCAGCTCGCAGGCCGCAGCGCTCAGCGCCGCCGCCCTCAAGACCATCGATTCGGCGGAACTCGCCCTCTTCAGCACGGATGAGCTCGCGGCCATCAACGTCAAGGCCCTTGCCGGTCTCGAAGCCTCGGCACTCGCCGGCATCACGACGGCAGCCATCGGCGCCCTCGACAGCAAGCAGATCGGTGCCCTCACCAGCGCCCAGTTCAATGCCCTGTCCACCGGCCAGCTCGCGGCCCTCAGCACCGGTCAGCTTGCCGGCCTGAGCGCCAAGCAGGTCGCAACGATCAGCTCGACCCAGATCGCAGCCCTCAGCACCAGCCAGATCGCCTCGCTGGGCAGCGCCCAGATCGGCGCCCTGACCAGCAGCCAGGCAGCAGCCCTGTCGACGGCACAGGTCGCAGCCCTGACGAGCTCGCAGGTCGCGGCCCTCAGCGCCGCCGCCCTCAAGACGGTCGATTCGGCGGAACTGGCCCTCTTCAGCACGGATGAACTGGCGGCCATCAACGTCAAGGCCCTCGCCGGCCTCGAGGCCTCGGCGCTTGCCGGCATCACGACGGCGGCCATCGCCGCCCTCGGCAGCAAGCAGGTCGGTGCCCTCACCAGCATCCAGCTGAATGCCCTGTCGACCGACCAGCTCGCGGCCCTCACGACCGGCCAGATCGCCGGCCTGAGTGCAAAGCAGGTCGCCACGATCGGCTCGACGCAGATCGCAGCCCTCAGCACCGGCCAGATCGCCGGCCTGTCGAGCGCCCAGGTCGGCGCCCTGACCAGCAGTCAGGCGGCAGCCCTGTCGACGGCGCAGGTCGCCGCCCTGACGAGCTCGCAGGTCGCTGCCCTCAGCGCGGCAACGCTCAAGACCATCGATGCCGCGGAGCTCGGCCTGTTCAGCACGGATGAGCTGGCGGCCATCAACGTCAAGGCCCTTGCCGGTCTCGAAGCCTCGGCACTCGCCGGCATCACGACGGCGGCCATCGGCGCCCTTGGCAGCAAGCAGGTCGGTGCCCTCACCAGCACCCAGCTGAATGCCCTGTCCACCGACCAGCTCGCGGCCCTCGCGACCGGCCAGATCGCCGGCCTGAGCGCCAAGCAGATCGCTTCGATCAACAGCACGCAGATCGCAGCCCTCAGCACCGGCCAGATTGCCGGCCTGTCGAGCGCCCAGGTCGGTGCCCTGACCAGCGGCCAGGCAGCAGCCCTGTCGACGGCGCAGGTCGCCGCCCTGACGAGCTCGCAGGTCGCAGCCCTCAGCGCCGCCGCCCTGAAGACTATCGACTCGGCGGAACTGGCTCTCTTCAGCACGGATGAACTGGCGGCCATCAACGTCAAGGCGCTGGCCGGCCTCGAAACCGCGGCGCTCGCCGGCATCACGACGGCGGCCATCGCGGCCCTCGACAGCAAGCAGATCGGTGCCCTCTCGAGCGCCCAGTTCAATGCCCTGTCCACCGGCCAGCTCGCGGCCCTCACGACCGGCCAGCTCGGCGGCCTGAGCGCCAAGCAGATCGCTTCGGTCAGCAGCACGCAGATCGCGGCCCTCAGCACCGGCCAGATCACAGCTCTCGACTCCAAGCAGATCGCGGCCCTGACGAGCAGCCAGGCAGCAGCCCTGTCGACGGCACAGGTCGCCGCCCTGACGAGCTCGCAGGTCGCAGCCCTCAGCGCCGCCGCCCTGAAGACCATCGACTCGGCGGAACTGGCCCTGTTCAGCACGGATGAGCTCGCGGCCATCAACGTCAAGGCGCTGGCCGGCCTTGAAACCGCGGCGCTCGCCGGCATCACGACGGCGGCCATCGCGGCCCTCGACAGCAAACAGGTCGGTGCCCTCACCAGCACCCAGCTGAATGCCCTGTCCACCGGCCAGCTTGCAGCCCTCAGCACCGGCCAGATCGCCGGCCTGAGCGCCAAGCAGATCGCTTCGGTCAACAGCACGCAGATCGCGGCCCTCAGCACCGGCCAGATCGCAGCTCTCGACACCAAGCAGATCGCAGCCCTGACCAGCGGCCAGATCGAGGCCCTGTCGACGACGCAGGTTGCCGCCCTCACCAGCACGCAGATCGCCGGCCTCAGCGCCGCCGCCCTGCAGGCGATGAGCTCGGACGACATCAAGACGTTCACGACCGAAGAGATCGCTGCAATCGGCCTGAAGGCCCTGCAGGGTCTGGCCACCGAGGACATCGCAGCCCTCGACTCCGCCCAGATCATGGCCCTCAAGGCCGAGCAGATCGCCGCCATGAACTCGGCGCAGGTCGAAGCCGTGATCCAGGCTTACGCCGCGATCTAATATTGACATCCGGCGGCGCGGCCGAAACCGCGCCGCCGCCATCTTCCGCCCGCCCGGCGCTGCAATCCGCGGGACATGGCGGCCTTCCCTTCGCGCAAAACGACCAGCCCGACGCAAGTCAACTCCGATAGCAAGGCAGACGAGCTCCTTCCGAGCCGTTCAACAGCCCGGCCAGCAGGCCCCCTTGCCGCAGGATGTCATGACCGTCAGCACTCCCATTCTTGCCGATCCCGCCACGGCGTTCCTCAATCTGCTCGGGCGGGCCCGCAACCAGCAGCTCTCGCTGGCCGACCTGTTCCAGACGACGGAAAGCCTGACGGCGGCCGGAGCGACGGCACAGGCAGGCGAACTCTACAAGATCTGGATCGCCTTCAACGACAATAACCCGCTGCTGCATCTTGCCTATTTCAACTATGCGGTCTCGCTGTCGAAGGCCGGCGATGCTGCCGGCGCGCTGCACGCCCTTCGCGCCGCCGTGCGCATCAACCCGCAGTTCGGCCAGGCCCATATCAATCTCGGCAGGACGCTGGAGGATTGCGGCCTGACAGGCCAGGCCGTCCAGCAATGGCGCGTCTATGCCGATGCGACCGCCGACGTCACGCCGGACAGGATCAGCAACCGCCTGCTCAGCCTCCAGCATATCGGCCGCGTGCTGGAAGGCACCGGGCACCTGGAGGAGGCCGAAGCCGCCCTCTGGCAGGCCATGGAGCTGCAGCCGTCGCGCACCGAGGCGGCGCAGCACTGGATCTCGCTGCGCATGCGCCAGTGCAAATGGCCGGTCTTCACACCCTCCCTTCACGTCACGCCGCGCCATTTCATGGACGCGACCTCGTCCATGACGATCGCCTGCTATGCGGACGATCCCCTGTTCCACCTGGCCAAGGCCCATCGCTACTGCCGCACGAATGTCGGCCGACCGGCCGATCTTCAGGACTTCACGCGCAGTCCGGTGCGGCAGAAATCGGGGACCGGGCAGCGGCTGCGCGTCGGTTACGTCTCCTCGGACCTGCGCCAGCACGCCGTGGGCTTCGCGCTCAGCGAAGTGCTCGAACTGCATGACAAGACGAGCGTCGAGATCTTCGCCTATTATTGCGGCGATCCCGCACCGCTCGACCAGACGCAGGCCCGCATCAAGCTGGCGGTCGACCATTGGCGCGACATCGCCGCGCTCAGCGACATCGACGCCGCCCGCCAGATCGCCGCCGACGAGATCGACGTGCTCGTCGACGTCAACGGCTACACCAAGCATGCCCGCACCAAGATCTTCGCCTACCGGCCGGCGCCCGTGATCGTGAACTTCTGCGGCTATCCGGGCACCATGGCGAGCCCTTACCACCAGTACATGATCGCCGACGAACACATCGTGCCGGCGGAAAACGAGATCTACTACACCGAGAAGGTCCTGCGCATCGCCTGCAACCAGCCGGTGGACCGCAAGCGCGCGGTCTCGCCGCGCCCGACGCGCGCCAGCGTCGGCCTGCCGGAAAACGCCTTCGTCTTCGCAAGCTTCAACGGCATGCAGAAGATCACCGCCGCCTGCTTCGGCCGCTGGATGGCGATCCTGCTAGCAACGCCCGGCAGCGTGCTGTGGCTGCTCGCCGGCGACGACAGCGTCAACGAGCGCCTGAAGCAGATCGCGGAGCAGAACGGCGTTGCGCCGGAGCGCATCATCTTCGCCGGGAAGACGCAGAACCCCGACCATCTCGCCCGCATCGGCCTTGCCGATCTCTTCCTCGACACCTTCCCCTACGGCGCCCATTCCACCGCGGCCGATGCCATCACGCAGGGCCTGCCGGTATTGACCATCGCGGGCAAGAGCTTCGCCTCGCGCTTCTGCGCCAGCATCGTCGCGGCGGCCGGCATTCCCGAGATGATCTGCTCGGGCCCGGACGACTACGTGCAGAAGGCCGTCGCCTTCGCCCGGAACCCGGCAAGCCTTGCGGCGGTAAAGGATTCGCTCCAGCACCAGCGCGAGACCTGTGCACTGCGCGACATGCCCGGCCTCGCCCGCCGCCTTGAGGAGCTCTACTGGCAGATGCAGGGCGATGCCGAACGCGGCGAAACGCCTGTGCCCGACCTGCGCAACCTCGACGTCTATTACGAAATCGGCGCCGAGCTTGCCGCTACCGGCATCGAATTCGAGGAGGAAGAGGCCTACCGGCAGCGCTATCGCGCGGCGCTTGCCAGCCTCGACGAACACGCCCCGCTCTCGCCCGACGCCCGCCTCTGGCCGGCGCCGGCCGCCTGACCGCCCAGCTCGACCCGCAACCCGAAGTTCTGAATGACGAGGACAGCATGACCCCCGTAATCCTGGTGACCTTTGCCGGACGGCAGAAGCGGATGGAAATCCTCACCCAATATGTCCGCCGGGCGATGGACCTCGGGATCATCGACGAGTGGCACATCTGGGACTTCACCCGCTCGGCCGAGGACCACGCCTGGGTGAGCCGGGAGTTCGGCCCGGTGCGCTACATGGGTGCGAAGGTGCCCTACCAGCCGGTCGGCAGCGTCTCGCGCCAGGCCTCGTTCCGTACCAGCGCCCGCATAAGGCACGACCTGCACATCACCCTCACCCCGCGCGACCGCCCGAACGAGCACTATGAATTCGTGGTCGGCGGCTGGAAGAACACCCATTCGGCGATGCGCAAGATCCCGCGCGAAAAGCTGCACAACCCCGAGCGCGGCGACGACACCAACCTGTGGAGCGCGCCGACGCCCGGCGTGCTCTCGCCCGGCCGAGCGAACGATGTCGTGCTGTCGCTCGACGCGGCCGGCGCGCCGACGCTGCGCGTCAACAACGTCACCATCGGCAGTTGGCCGGAACTCGACTTTTCCGCCGGCGCAAGCGTGCAGATGCGCGGCGGCTGGGGCGCGGATCTCGAGCTTTGCGACGCCGGTGCGGCCACGCGGCGCTATATCGGCAATCCGAACGAGCAGATGCCCTACTGGCAGGCCTACGACTACTACGCCACGCAGCTCGCGGCCTTTTCCGACGCGGTGTTCCTGAAATGCGACGACGACATCGTCTATCTCGACATCGACGAGCTGGACGGCTTCATCCGGTTCCGCCGGAACAATCCGCATTACTTCGTCGTCTCGGCCAATGTGGTGAACAACGGCGTCTGCGCCTATTTCCAGCAGGCGGCCGGTTCCATCCCGCCGGGCGTCGGCCATTTCGAGCTGCCGCCGGGCGGTTTCGGCGGCAGCCTCTGGGAGAGCGCCGAGCGGGCCGTGAAGCTGCACGACTTCTTCCTCGGCCAGGGCGGCAGGACCCTCGCCCTTCCCGCCAGGGTCGTCGACTGGACGGAGCGGCAGTCGATCAACTTCATCGCCTGGCTCGGCCGCGACCTCGTGCACATGGCCCTGCCCCAGGGCGACGACGAACACGCGCTGACCATCGGCGTTCCGACGCTCCTGCAACGGCCGACGGCGATCTATTCGGACTTCACCGTCAGCCACCTGAGCTTCGGCCCGCAGGAGCGCGGCTGGGATCCGAGCCCGCTTGTCGCCGCCTATGAGGCGCTCATGCGCGAGCGTCTCTTCCCGGCCGACGAGAAGCCGCAGCTCGCCCTGCGCGCAGCAGGCTGAGGACCGGTCTTCATGCGGGCAAAGGAAAAAATCCTCATCGTCGGCGCCGGCCTTTCCGGCGCTGTCATCGGCCGTGCGCTTGCCGAGGCGGGCCATGCGATCGAGATCGTCGACACGCGGAACCATATCGGCGGCAACTGCCATACGGAGCGGGACGAGGCGACCGGCGTGATGGTGCATGTCTACGGGCCGCATATCTTCCACACCGACGACAAGGAAGTGTGGGACTATGTGAACGGCTTCATGACCTTCATGCCCTACAAGAACCGCGTGAAGGCGACCAGCGGCGGGCAGGTCTATTCGCTGCCGATCAACCTGCACACGATCAACCAGTTCTTCGGCAAGAGCTTTCGCCCGGACGAGGCGCGCGCCTTCCTGGACGCGCAGGCGGACAAGACGATCACCGATCCGCAGACCTTCGAGGAACAGGCGCTGCGCTTCGTCGGTCGCGACCTCTACGAGGCCTTCTTCAAGGGCTATACGCAAAAGCAATGGGGCTGCTCGCCGACCGAGCTGCCGGCCTCGATCCTGAAGCGCCTGCCAGTGCGCTTCAACTACGAGGACAATTACTTCTTCCACAAATACCAGGGCATGCCGGAGACCGGCTATACCGAGATGATCGCGCGCATCCTCGATCATCCGAACATCACGGTCCGACTGGAAACCAGCTTCCGGCGCGGCGAGAAGGCGGGCTACAGCCATCTCTTCTATTCCGGCCCGCTCGACGGCTATTTCGATTACGAACTCGGCCGGCTCGGCTACCGCACGCTCGATTTCGAGCGCTTCACCTATGAGGGCGACTATCAGGGCTGCGCGGTGATGAACTACGGCGACGTCGCCGTCCCCTATACCCGCATCACCGAGCACAAGCATTTTTCGCCCTGGGAGGAGCCCGCGGGCTCGGTCTGCTACCGCGAATTCTCGCGCGCCTGCGGGCCGGACGACATCCCCTACTACCCGATCCGCCTCGTGGAGGAAAAGGCACAGCTCGCCGACTATGTCTCCCGCGCGGAGCAGGAAGCCGGCGTCACCTTCGTCGGCCGGCTCGGCACCTACCGCTACCTCGACATGGACGTGACGATCCGCGAGGCGCTCGACACCGCCCGGCTCTACCTTTCCCGCCGGGCAGAGAATGCGGCGATGGCCACCTTCCTGCACCCGCCGCTCTGAGGCGCCCGGACGAAACGAAAGAAGGCCCCGGTAAACCGGGGCCTTCCGAGAACCTTGAAAGATCCGGCCGTCTTCCGATCAACGGAAGAGCGTGAGGATGCTTTCCGAAGCCGAGTTGGCGATCGACAGCGACTGGATGGCGAGCTGCTGCTGGGTCTGCAATGCCTTCAGGCGGGTCGATTCTTCGTTCATGTCGGCATCGACCAGGCGGCCGACGCCCTTGTCGATGGATTCCGTCAGCTTCTTGACGAAGTCTCCCTGCAGGTCGATGCGCATGGTGATCGAACCAAGGTCGGCAGCCGCGCTGGTCATCATCGTCAAGGCATCGTCGACCATCTGGATGAGATTGCCGAGCTGTTCGGCCGTCGTGATTGCCGTGATGTCGAGATTGTCGACAGACTGTTCGACCGCAGTCGCCGCCAGAGCGGCCTGACCGCCGGGGATGTCGACCGCCCACAGGCCGGCGCTCGAGTCCGTGTAGACAACTTCCTGATCGGGGACCGTCGACTGGTCGACCGCCAGAACCCAGGTATTGTCCGCAACCTTGACGTAGTTGTCCGTACCGTCGTTGGCATAGCTGCCATCGAAGGTGGATGCGCCGAGACCCGACGCGATGATGTCATCGGTCGTGAACGACTTGACGGTTACCGGAGAGGTGACACCGCCAACATTGATGTTCAAGGTGGCGGAAGGACCGCTGATGTCCCTGACCTGATCGAGGATGCCCGTATCGCCGCCGGTGTCGAACAGAACCGTGGAGGTGCTGAGCTCGTAGTCGACCTTCTTGACCGAAACGTTGCCCGCTTCGTCGCGCACGAAGGAACCCACGATGCTCTTCATTTCGGAACCGGAAGCGGCCGTCAGGTCTGTCTGAAGCCAGTTTTCGCCCGAGAAGGAAGCCGCCTGGGAAATGCTGACAAGCTGGTCCTGGAGCTGGTCGATTTCTTCCTGGATCTTCGCCTTGTCGACGCCGTCTTCAGTCGCGGCAACGAGCTTGGCCTTGATTTCCTTGACGACTTCGATGGCGGACTCCATGCCGGCATAGGCGGTGTCGACCTTGGCGGCGCCGAGGCCGAGGGCGTCCTGAACGGCGGAAAGCGCCATGTTGTCGGAGCGCATCGTGGTGGCGATCGACCAGTAGGCAGCGTTGTCAGAGGCAGTGCCGACGCGCATGCCGGAGGAGACGCGTCCCTGCGTTTCTTCCATATTGGAGCCGATGGAGCGCAGGGTCTGGAGCGCGGACATGGCCGCGACGTTGGTGAGAATGCTCGTCATTAATTGGGTGCCCCTTGATTGGCTGAAAGAGAAGGGACATTCCGGTCACACCGGGGAAACAACGGTCGGCGTCATGCCTGCCAAGCTCCATCTTCCCCAGGAAGTCAGCCCGCCGCTTCGATGGCTTTAGCTAACGTGATCATGGTTAACGAACTGCTAAGCGGCGGAAAAATCGCTGCACCGGCCGCGCAATATCACAACCCTCGCGCGTGCGCGCGTAACACAGCAAGGTTAAGAAAAAACTAAAGCCGCGCCCCTTTCGGAAGCGCGGCTCAGTTGGGTCAGGCGTGCGGTCAGCCACCGCCCGCCCTTGTTCCCGGGATCGCGTATTAGCGGAACAGCGACAGGACGTTCTGCGAAGCCGAGTTGGCGATCGACAGCGACTGGATGGCGAGCTGCTGCTGGGTCTGCAGTGCCTTCAGGCGGGTCGATTCCTCGTTCATGTCCGCATCGACCAGGCGACCGACGCCCTTGTCGATCGATTCGGTGAGCTTGGAGACGAACTCGGACTGCAGGTCGATGCGCGAAGAGATCGAACCGAGCGAGGCGGCAGCACTGGTCATGGTCGTCAGTGCATCGTCGACCATCTGGATGAGATTGCTGAGCTGTGCATCCGTCGTGATCGTCGTGATGTCGAGATTGTCGACCGACTGCTGGACCGCGGTGGCCGCCAGAGCGGCAGCGCCGCCAGCGATATCGACCGCCCAAAGGGCGCTGCTCGAGTCCGTGTAGGCAACTTCCTGATCGGGAACCGTCGACTGGTCGACGGCCAGAACCCAGGTGTTGTCCGCGACCTTAACATAGCTCGCTGCACCGTCGTTGGCATAGTTGCCATCGAAGGCGGAGGCGCCAGCACCCGACGTGATGATGTCATCCGTCGTGAACGCCTTTACGGTTTCCGCGGTGGTGACGCCGCCAACGTTGATGTTCAGCGTGACGGAGGGGCCGCTGATGTCCCGGGTCTGATCGAGAATGCCCGTGTCGCCGCCGGTGTCGAACAGAACCGTGTTGGTGTCGAGGGTGTAGTCGATCTTCTTGACAGAGACATTGCCGCTGTCGTCGCGCACGAAGGAGCCGACGACGTTCTTGACCTGGGCGGTGGTGATGTCGGCCTTCAGCCAGTTTTCACCCGAGAAGGAGGCCGCGTCGCCGATCCCTCTCAGCTGATCCTGAAGCTGCTTGATTTCTTCCTGGACCTTCGCCTTGTCGACGCCGTCTTCGGTTGCGGTGACCAGCTTGGCCTTGATCTCCTTGACGACTTCGATGGCGGAGTCCATGCCGGAATAGGCCGTGTCGACCTTGGCGGCGCCGAGGCCGAGAGCGTCCTGGACGGCGGAGAGCGCCATGTTGTCGGAACGCATCGTGGTCGCGATCGACCAGTAGGCGGCGTTGTCAGACGCGTTGCCGACGCGCAGACCCGAGGAAACGCGCGCCTGCGTATCTTCCATGCCGTTGTTGATGGAGCGCAGCGTCTGGAGAGCAGACATGGCGGCTGCGTTGGTGAGAATGCTCGTCATTATCGTTGTCCCTTTGAACATAATACTGGTGGGGGACATACCGGACTGGGAACTTACCGGTTACGGCGGTTCGGCATCATGCCAACTCGGTTTCTCCAGGGATCTGAAGGGATACCAAACCCGTCGTGTCTGAGCAAAACTCGCAGCCAATCCTTGCCAACTCCTTAAATGGGCAAAGTGCCTTCGAGCGATCGCGAAGTATGGTTAACCGCCGGTAAAATTTCACGGTTGAGAAAATCCGGAGCTCTTGAGCAATGCCGGAATGGCCGCGTCGCGCTGCTGCCGCAATACCCGGAGCGTTTCCGCTTTTCCTCAATCGCGAAAACGCTCCAGGTATTTGTTTTTACGCAATTCCGGACGCAAGACCGCTGCGCACTTTTGCTGGAATTGCTCTAGCTGAACGAGCGCACCAGGCTGCCGACGAGCAGGTTCCAGCCGTCGATGAGCACGAAGAACAGGATCTTGAAGGGCAGCGAGATCGAGGTCGGCGGCAGCATCATCATGCCCATGGCCATGGTGATGGTGGCGACGATCATGTCGATGACGAGGAAGGGAAGGACGACGAGGAAGCCAATCTCGAAGCCGCGGCGGATTTCCGAGATCATGAAGGCCGGGATGACGACGCGCAGGTCCGCGACGTTGTTCTGCACGACCGTCTGGCCGCGCTCTTCCGCCAGCGAGATGAAGAGTTCGAGGTCCTTGTCGCGCGTATTGGCCACCATGAACTCGCGGAACGGCTCGGCGATGCGCCTGGCCGCTTCCGTCTCGTCGATCTGGTTGGCGATCAGCGGCTCGACGCCGTTCTGCCAGGCCCGGTCGAAGGTGGGCGCCATGACGTAGAAGGTCATGAAGAGGGCGAGCGAGACGAGGATCATGTTCGACGGCGTCGTGGCGAGGCCCATGCCGGAACGAAGGATCGAGAAGGCGATGACGAAGCGCGGAAAGCTCGTCACCATGATGAGGATGCCGGGCGCCACCGACAGCACGGTGAGCAGCCCGAAGGTGCGGATGATCCAGGAGGCGACCGACCCGTCGACCTGCGCATTGAGCAAATCCCCCGGCAGCTGCAACTGCTGCTGGGCATAGGCCATGCCGGTCATCGCCATCATGGCGATGAAGGTCAGAAAGGCTCGAATCATTCGATCACAAAGGTCCGGAACATGACGTTGGTTACGCGCCCTTCGGACCTGAGGTCAACCCGCTCCTGCAGGTCTTCCCGGAGATATTGGAACCCGCGCGGGCCTTGCACCTGCTGGAGCGAGACCGTGCGCATATAGGCGAGGATGTCCTGGTGGATCTCCTCGGCGAGCTTGACGTCCGGCACGCCCTTGAACATCAGCGCGACTTCGAGACGGACACGGTTGTCCGAAGGATAGGCAAGGTTGCTGGTGATCGGATCGAGCAGCACGACGCCGTTCGCCTCGGTGGAGATATGCGGCACGACCTCGGTCGCCTCGCCTTCCGCGCCGCCCTCCGCCTTCACCACCTCTTCCGCCGGCTTTTCGGCGGGCGGCGGGGCGAGCATGTTGCCCAGGAACCAGCCGCCGCCGGCCGCCAGCAGCGTCAGCCCGGCAATGGCCGCGATGGTGATGACCAGCGTGGGCTTCTTCTTCTCGACGACCTCTTCTTCGTCCGCCATGTTCGTCTTCCCGTATTGTCAGGGCTGCGTCAGATCGGCGAGAGCAGGTCCACCGCCTGCTGGCCCCATGGCGGCTGCTGCACCTCGGTCAGGCGGCCGCGGCCGCCATAGGAGATGCGCGCCTCCGCGATCCGCTCGTAGGCGATCTGGTTGTCGGCGTCGACATCCTGAGGGCGCACGATGCCGGCGACGTTGAGGATGCGAAGCTCGTGGTTGACGCGCACTTCCTGCGAACCGCTGATCAGGAGGTTGCCGTTCTCGATGACGCCCGTCACCACGGCGGCGACGAGCAGGTTCAGCCGCTCGGAACGCTCCGTCGAGCCATCGCCCTTGGTGCTGGTCGAGGAGCCGTAGTTGAGGTCGGCTTCCGTATCGACCTTGAAGTTGTTGCCCGAGCCGCCGAAGCCGAAATTCATGCCGCTCTTGTTGGTGCGCGAGCGGTCGGTCTTGTTGTCGAAACTCGCCCGGTCGTTGACGCGGATGTTGACGGTCAGGATATCGCCGACCTTGAAGGCGCGCGAATCCTTGAAGAGCGCCGACTGCTGGTCGCTCCAGATCGAATAGCCGGCAACCGCCGTGCGCGGCTGCTTGGGATACATCGCCATCTGCGGCGTTTCCGCATAGTTGAGGCCGCTGCCGATCGGGCTCATCGCAGGCGCGCGGCCGATCTCGTTGATGGCCTGGCTCGTGCAGCCCGAAAGCGCCAGCGCGACGGCGAGTGCGGAGGCGGTCTTCTTCATGACGGGTCCTTTGACTTTGACGTATTCGGATCGCCCACGATGGCGATGAGCCGCGTGAGCAGCGCGGCCTTGTCGGCCGGCATTTCCGCCAGGATCGTGCTCGACTGGCGCGGCGGCAGCTTCATGACGATCGCCGAGGCGATCTCCGGGTTGATCTCGGCAAGCTGCGCGGCCGCCGCATCGGGCTTCATCTTGCGATAGATCTCGACGAGCCCCGCCTCGGCCGTCTTGAGGAAGTTGTTGCGGCGGTTGAGCCAGTCCTCGTATTCGGCGCGGCGGGTCTCCAGCGTCTTGATGCGTGCGTCGATATCCTTCTGGAGGCTTTCCAGTTCCTGTTTCTGGAGGAGATAGCGCTGGTCGCGTGCCGCGTCCGCGATATTGGTGCAGAATTCGCGGATCTCGTCGGCGGTCGCCTTGGTCGTCATGATGACCGGGCGTTCCTCGGCGAAGGCACCGGGAATGGCCATCAGCACGAAGCCGGCGATCGGCAGCGCGAGCTTGCGCGCCAGCGTCCTGACGGCGATGAGGGTCGTAACTGTCGTCATTGCAGCACCAGTTCTGCCTGGAGGGCGCCTGCGGTCTTGATGCTCTGCAGGATGGAGATGATGCCATCCGGCTTGACGCCGATGCTGTTGAGACCGGTGACCAGCGAGCGCAGGCTCGATCCATCGAGCAGGGCGACCGTGCCGCCATCCTGCTGGACGAGGATGTCCGTGTTCGGCTCGACCGCCGTCACGCCCTTGGAGAACGGTTCGGGCTGTATGACCTTGGGCATTTCGTTGATCTGCACGGTGAGCGTTCCGTAGCTGACGGCGACGGGCGAGATGCGCACGTCCTGGCCGATGACGATCGTCCCCGTGCGCTCGTTGACGACGACGCGCGCGGGCGCATCGGTCTCGATGACGAGGTTCTCGATATCGGCCATCAGGCGGGCGAGGTCGGCCGTCTTCGGCTTGGCGATGTAGACCGACTGCGAATCGCGCGATTCGGCGATCGCCCCGCCGTACTGCGCGGACGCGTAGCGGTTGATCGCGTCCGCCATGCCGACGGAGGTGGAAAAGTCGGGATTGCGCAGTTGCAGCACCAGGTCGGAGGAATCCTTGAAGCGCGAGGGCAATTCCCGCTCGATGATGGCGCCGTTCGGCACACGGCCGGCAGTGGTGATGCCCTGCTGCACGGTCGCCGCCTCGCCGCCGGCGCTGACGCCGGTGACGACGATCGAGCCCTGCGCGACCGCGTAGATCTGGCCGTCGGCGCCCGAGAGCGAGGTCATGACGAGCGTGCCGCCGCGCAGCGACGAGGCATCGCCGAGCGAACCGACGGTCACGTCGATGCGGCTGCCGGGGCTGGCGAAGGGCGGCAGGTTGGCGGTGACGAGCACGGCCGCGATGTTCTTGGCGCGCGTCTGCGTGCCCACCATGGAGATGCCGAGATTCTGCAGCATCGCCCGCATGGACTGCTCGGTGAAGGGCGAGGAACGCATGCTGTCGCCCGTGCCCTGGAGGCCGACGACGAGGCCGTAGCCGATCAGCTGGTTGTCGCGGCCGGCCTGCAGCGAGGCGACGTCCTTGATGCGGGCCGCCGGCAGCGCCGGTCCGGCCGCCAGCACGAGGCAGGCGAGAACGGCAAGGGCGCGGGAGAGGAAATCACGCATCATTTCGCCACCACATGCACGGTTCCGTCGGCCATGACCGTGCCGGAGACGATCACGCCCGTGTCCTTGTTGCGGATCCGGATGAGTTCGCCGACGGCGGCATCCTGCAGAGGCGTGCCGCTGGCGCGGATGACGAGCGAACCGTTGTCGAAGACCATCTGCACGGTGGAACCGCGGTTCACGAGGAAGGGCTCGCGCAGGGCCGAGACGAGGATGACGCGGCCGGGCAGCAGGGTGCGCTTGGTGACGAGCCCGCTGACGTCGGAAATGCTTTCGGCAAATCCCTTGACGATGTTCGGGTTGGTCACCTCGACCACTTCGAGCTGCCCCGCCTGGATCTCCTCGCCGGGATAGATGATGCGCTTGGGCACGACGGCGGTGCGCATATCGGCCAGAGCCGCGTCGGCCACGAGAAGACCGGCAAGCGCGGCAGGCGCGACGAGGGCCGCGCGCCACCGGGCTGACAGGGTCTTTCCATTCCGAAGTGCTGCTTTCAGGCGAAACATCATGTTCCCCGCATGTTGGTTTCTATCTCAGGTTCTTGCTGACCACGGCCGCCATTTCGTCCGCCGCCTGGATGATCTTGGAGTTCATCTCATAGGCGCGCTGGGCGGAGATCAGGTCGGTGATTTCCTTGACCGGATCGACGTTCGACGCCTCGAGGTAGTTCTGCTGGATATAGGCGAAGCCCGCCTCGTCCGGCGCGCCGACATTGGCCGGGCCCGAGGCCGCGGTCTCGCGGAAGAGGTTTTCGCCGAGCGGCTCCAGGCCGGCCTCGTTGACGAAGTTCGCCAGCGTGATCTGGCCGAGCTCCTGCTGCTGGCCGCCGACGGTCGCATAGACCTGGCCGGACTTGCTGACCGTGATCTCCGTCGCATCCTGCGGCACGTTGATGCCCGGCACGACGGTGTAGCCGTCGAGGGTCACAAGCTGGCCTTCGGCATTCGTGTTGAAGGCGCCGGCTCGGGTGTAGAGCGTGGAGCCGTCCGCCGCCTCGATCTGGAACCAGCCGCGGCCGATGAGCGCGAGGTCGAAGGAGTTGCCGGTGCTCGTCAGGCCGCCCTGGAGATGCAGGTTGCGGATGGCGGCCGTCTTCACGCCGAGGCCGATGATGGCCCCCTCCGGCACGACCGCCTGGTTGGCGCGGTTCGGCACGCCGGCGGCGCGCTCGGTCTGGTAGAGCAGGTCCGAGAATTCGGCGCGGGCGCGCTTGAAGCCGGTCGTGTTGATGTTCGCGATGTTGTTCGCGATGACTTCAAGGTTGGTCTGCTGCGCGTTCATGCCGGTGGCGGCGATGGCAAGGGCTTTCATGTCCGGTCCTCAGATCTGCATTCTTGCGACTTCGAGATAGGCGGTGACGATCTTGTCGCGGATGGCGATGGCGGTCTGCAGCGTCTGCTCGGCGCTCATGACGGCGTCGACCACTTCGCGGGTCGTCGCCTTGCCCTGGATGGCTTCGAAGGATTTGGTCTCGCTGAGCTTCAGCCTGTCCACCATGTCCGTCGCCACGTCGCCCATCACCTGGGCAAAGCTCATCTGGGTTCCCGTGCCCTGCACGGCCGCAGCGGAGGCGGAAACCGAATTGGACGTCTCGGTGGTGACGCCCGAGAGGGCGTTGGTGGAGAAGAGCGAATTGACGCCCTTTACGCTTTCGATCATTGCGAGGCCCTCAGGAGATCGATGGTCGCGCTGATCAGGTCGCGCGACTGCTTGATGCTCTGCAGGTTGGCTTCATAGGAGCGGTTGGCTTCCCGCATGTCGGCCATTTCCACCAGCATGTTGACGTTCGGCATCTTGACGATGCCTTCGGCATTCGCCGCCGGGTTGCCGGGGTCGTATTCCGTCGCGAACTCGCCTTCGTCGAAGCCGAGGCGCTCGACCTCGACGAGCGACGCGCCGCTCACCCGGTCAAGCTCGGCCGCGAAGGTCACGGTCTTGCGGCGAAAAGGATCGGCGCCGGGGGTGTCGCCTGTCGAGCGGGCGTTCGCCAGGTTTTCCGAAACGATGCGGATACGGGTGGACTGTGCTTCCAGACCCGAAGCCGCGACTTTCATTGAAGCAATGAGCGGATCCATTTCTTACCTTCTGACTGTCATCAGCATCATGCGATGAAAGGCCTTGACGAGGCCGGCATTCAACTCGAACTCACGCTTGACCTGGCCCTCCTTCATGAGTTCCTCGGCAAGGCCGACCGTGTTGCCGGACTCCTGCACGCCGATCCCGTCGGTGGGTTTGGTCTCGACGACGCGGCTCGCCATTTCGCCGCCATCGGTGAGATGGCCCGGCTGCGTCGTCGCCATGCGGATGCCCGTCGTTTCGAGCACCGCCTGAAAGGGGGTGACGTCCTTCGCCCTGAATCCGGGGGTGTTTGCGTTTGCGATGTTGCCTGCAACCACACTCTGGCGGACGGATAGCCATTCGGCTTGTTTCGAGGCCAGTTCAAACAGTTGTATCGGTTGCATGACAAGCTCCATCCTTGTTCACGGCGAACCTACGGAGCCAATCTTGCGTCAGACTTGCTGCGCGGCGGTTTGTTTGCAACCGGCTGGATTTGCAGGGGAATAAGTGTCAGCGTCTTTGGCAGGGCGCGGGGACTGGCCCCTCATCCGGCCTGTCGGCCACCTTCTCTCCGCAAGCGGGGAGAAGGGATATGCCGCGCCGGCTGCCCCGGCCAATACGGTTTCGTGAGGCAGGTCCCCTCTCCCCGCCTGCGGGGAGAGGGTTAGGGTGAGGGGCCTGCCACAAGCGAACGCCATGCCCTTGGGGTCTTGCCCGATCAGTTGCGCTTGATGATATCGCCGTTCGAGGTGACGATGACCCAGGCGCCGTCGCGCTGCTCGAGGGTCGCAAGGCGGCTGTTGTCCGGCAGGATCGAGCCGACGCGCACGATATACATGCCGGTGGCGTCCTCGATCAGCGCCCGGCCGTTGGCCACATGCATCAGCCGGAAGCCGGACGAGGCCGGCAGCGGCTGGTCGAGGCCGGTTTCGACCGGCGCGCCGAGCGACTTCTCCTTCTCGCCGACGCTGGGCGCGGTGGCGGTCGAAACGGGGTCGAGGCTTTCAAGCCCCGGATCGTTGTCGTCGTCCACCATCGCGGCGGGCGAAACGCTCATCACGTCCTTGGCCGCCGTTTCCGGCAGGTCGCGGGTCGTGCCTTCCCACAGCGCCGGCACGGAGAACTTTTCCGGGTTCAGGAAGACATACCACGGGAAGAAGGCGGCCATGGCGGCGAGCAGCACGCCCGTGCCCACCAGCAGCTTGTCGCCCGTCGAATAACGCCCGCTGTTCGAGCGCTTCATCGGCTGAATGGCCTGGTCCGCATCGAAATCCGTCACTGTCATCCCCTTCTCGTTGCCGGCGCACCGCCCTGCCCGGCCGCGTTCTTCAGCGCCATGGCAAGATCGGAGAATGCATCGCCGGCGGGCGGTTCGCCCGGCGTCTGTTTCAGAACCTCATAGATGATCGGCACCTGCTTGATCGCCATGTCGAGGTCGGGATCGGCACCCGGGCGATAGCCGCCGATGAGGCGCAGGTCCCGTGTTTCCTCGAAGCGGTGGATGAGGGCCTTCAGCCGCGCCACCAGCCGCTCCTGATCCGGCGTCCAGGCCTTGCGGGCAAGGCGCGAGATGGAGGCAA
Source organism: Shinella sp. WSD5-1 (assembly GCF_963942435.1). Lineage (GTDB taxonomy): Bacteria > Pseudomonadota > Alphaproteobacteria > Rhizobiales > Rhizobiaceae > Shinella > Shinella yambaruensis. The sequence goes on along the minus strand of NZ_OZ012596.1, from coordinate 1,287,115 downwards.
GCGGGTTGATCGGCGGATACCGCCCCTCTTCGGCGAGGCTGCGCTCCAGCACGATATGACCGTCGAGGATGCCGCGGGTCGAGTCGGCGATCGGGTCGTTGTGGTTGTCGCCGTCGACGAGGATCGAGATGATCGCCGTGATCGTGCCTGCCCCTTCGGCGCCCGGCCCCGCGCGCTCCAGAAGGCGTGGCAGCTCGGTGAAGACGGAGGCCGGATAGCCGCGGGCGATCGGCGGCTCGCCGGAGGCGGTCGCCACCTCGCGGATGGCATGGGCAAAACGCGTCACGCTGTCGATGATCAGCAGCACGTTGTCGCCCTGGTCGCGGTAGTGCTCGGCGATCGTCACCGCGGTCAGCGGCGCCATCTTGCGCAGCATCGGGCTTTCGTCGCTGGTCGCGACGACGGCGACCGACTTTACGAGGTTGTCGCCGAGCGTATCCTCGATGAATTCACGCACTTCACGGCCGCGCTCGCCGACGAGTGCGATCACCACCTTGTCGAACGCATCGGCCCGCGCCAGCATGGAAAGCAGCGTCGACTTGCCGACGCCCGAACCGGCGAAGATGCCGAGGCGCTGGCCAAGGCAGAGCGGCGCGAAGATATCGACCGCGCGCACGCCGGTGGAAAAGCCCGTCTCGACACGCTTGCGCGTCATCGAGGGCGGGGCGGAATTGGAGATCGAGCGGCGCACGCCGCCCTGCACGAGCGGGCCGCGCCCGTCGATCGGTTCGCCGAGCGCGTTGATCGTGCGGCCGCACCAGGCCGATGTCGGCGCCACGCGGAAGGCGCCCTTGCGGATGACCACGTCGTGGATGCCGATCGGCTCGCCCGGCTCGATCGGGCAGACGACGACGGTGTCCGGCTCGACGCGGACGACCTCGCCGAGGTGGATGCCGGTCGGGCTGCGGTGCGCGACGAACTCGCCGAGCCGCACATGGCGCGACAGGCCGCTCACCGTATAGTTCCCGGCCGCGATGGTCTGGACATGGCCGCCATGCGCCACGGAGAACTCCGGCGAGGAATAGCGTTTGACGAGGCCTGCCATCGCGCGCAGCTTGCCGCCGGCCCTGCCCGTTTCGTTGCCCATGCCGCCCTGTGCCGAGGTCATGGGCGCTTACCGGTTTCCGCCGAAGGTGCGGATGGCTTCCTTCAGCGACTCCTCGCTGTCGCGCATCAGCGAAGCGACGCTCTCGAAGGCGCGCGTGACCTGGATCAGCTGCGTCATCTCGCTGATGGCGTTGACGTTGGATTCCTCGATGTAGCCCTGCACCACGCCCGCATCGACGCGGTCGACGACCGGCTCCGGCGGGACATTGGTGATGATGCCGCTGTTGCCGGCGCGCATGAAGCCGCCGGACAGATCGGCCTGGAACAGGCCGAGCGCGGCGACGGGCTGGCCGTTCTGGTTGAGCTGGCCGTCGGCGCTGAGCAGGATCGGACCGTTGGCGAGATCGAGCTGGATCGGCCCGCCGCCGGCGTCGAGCACGGGATAGCCGTTGAGGGAGACCAGCTCGCCGGCATCGGTCACCGTGAAGCGGCCGTCACGCGTCAGCGTCGGGCCGGACGGCGTCTCCACCTGGAACCAGGCGTCGCCCTTGATGGCGAAATCGAGCGTGCCGCCGGTCTCGGTCATGCCGCCGCTACGGGTGGACAGGAACTCGTTGCCCGGCGACACGAAGGCGACGTCGGCGACCTTCTGGTCGCTGACCACCTGGTTGAACTTCACCTCCGCGGCGCGGAAGCCGACGGTCGTCGAATTCGCGACGTTGTCGGCCAGCGTCGTCAGGCGGCGGTCGAGCGCAAGCTGGGACGAAAGCGATACATAAAGCCCGGTCTGCATGTCAGCGACCTCCGAGTTTCAGATTGTTGATGGAAATGAGCAGGTCCGTCGAAATGCCGGTGAGGCTCGACGGCTGGAAGACGGTCATCGGATCGTAGCTGCCGGACGGGTTCTCCAGCTCCCACATGGCGGTGAAGCGCTCGAGGAACTTGCCGACCTTCGAGGTATCCTTGAAGTCGTCGAGGTTGAGCACGTCCGCGTAGAATTCCGCCTGCCGGTCGATATCGGTGGCGGCAAATTCCGCGGGAAGCTGCAGCGCGGTGCGCACGACCTGCGCCAGCGCATCGTCGGCAATGATCGAATAGCCCGAGGTGATGGAGGGCGCCATGCGCTCGAAATAGAGCGCGAGGCGCACGCCGGTATTGTCCTCGCCGGCACTGACCTCCAGCGTCTGGCGGGTATATTTGTCGACGACGCCCTTCTGGGCGCGCTCGAAGGTGGTGGCGACCTCGCCGTGCCTGGCGAAGTTCAGCGATTCCGCCAGCTCCTTGTAGCGCGTATCGGAAAGCTGGTTGGCGAAGGCCGCCTTGTCATCCACGCCCTCGGTCAGCACCTTGCGCATGAAGGCCTTGGCATAGGCCATGTCCTCCAGGCCGTGCGCCTTCATCGCGTAGTTGTAGAGCCTGCTGTCGGCGAAGAAGTCGTCGATCGATTTCACGCTGCCGATCCTGGCGAGGTAGTATTCCGTCTCGCGCTTGACGTCCGGCTGCTCCGAAACGCGCTTCAGCGACGTCTGGAGGTCCGCGGTAATCAGCTTGTAGCTCGTATAGGTGGTCGTCACGATGGGCCGCCGATCAAGATTCGGGAGGGCATGAATGCCCGTTTTGAACCATAATCCTCGCGGCTTTTGCTTGCGCGAACCTGATCGATGAACCTGCCGTTAGGTACAGCTTCACGCAAGGCTGGAACCGTATTCCCGGAGCGGTCAGAATTGTGTCGGGACACCTGCGCTCATGAACATCGTTATCGGTCTAATCGTTACCTTCGGCTGCGTCCTTGGCGGCTACATGGCCATGGGCGGGCATCTGGAGGTGCTGAACCAGCCCTTCGAGCTGCTGATCATCGGCGGCGCCGGCATCGGCGGCTTCATCGTCGCCAACACGATGAAGGTGATCAAGGAGACCGGCAAGGCGCTGGGCGAGGCCTTCAAGCACAAGGTTCCGAAGGAGCGCCACTATCTCGATACGCTGGGCGTGCTCTACAGCCTGATGCGGGACCTGCGCACGAAATCGCGCAACGAGATCGAAGCGCATATCGACAATCCGGCCGAATCCGCGATCTTCCAGTCCGCCCCGACGGTGCTCGCCAACAAGGAGCTGACCGCCTTCATCTGCGACTATGTCCGTCTCATCATCATCGGCAATGCCCGCAGCCACGAGATCGAGGCGCTGATGGACGAGGAGATCCAGACGATCACGCGCGACAAGATGAAGCCCTACAACGCGCTCAACACCATGGGCGACGCCTTCCCGGCCATCGGCATCGTCGCGGCCGTTCTCGGGGTTATCAAGGCCATGGGCGCGATCAACGAGAGCCCGGAAATCCTCGGCGGCAAGATCGCCGCCGCCCTCGTCGGCACGCTCCTCGGCGTGTTCCTGTCCTATTCGATCGTCACGCCCATCACCACCAACATCAAGGTCGTGCGCGAGAAGCAGAACCGCCTCTACATCATCGTCAAGCAGACGCTGCTCGCCTACATGAACGGCTCCGTGCCGCAGGTGGCGCTGGAATACGGCCGCAAGACCATCTCCTCCTACGAACGCCCCTCCATCGACGCGGTGGAGCAGGAGATGATGAATCCCGGCGGCGGTTCGAAGGCGGCCTAAGAGATGAAGGAAGCCCGCGTGACCGAAGCCCCTTCCGCCATGGACCCGATCGTGCTCGCCCGCCTCACCGGCCGGCTCGGCGACCAGGCGACGATCTCCAGGCTCTGTGCCAGCCTTGGCGACGTCTTCGCCGAATTCCTGCCGGACATGCTGGAAAGCGAACTCGGCTTCGAGGTCGCGGTCTCCTATGCAGGCTTCTCGACCGGCAGATACGGCCCGCTGGTCGAAGGCCTCGGCGGCGCCATGGCCTGCTGCGATGCGTCGCTGCGCGACTGGTGCGACCGCTTCACGCTGATCTGCGACAGCCCGATGATCATCACGCTCGTCGAGAACATGCTCGGCGCCGTCAGCGATGCGATCGACGATCCGGAACCGCGCCCGCTCTCCAAGATCGAGCTCGACCTTGCCGCCATGATGTTCGACCGGATTTCCGGCGTGCTGAAGACCGCCGTCATGGGCGCCAACGGCTTCGAGCCGCTGCTTGGCCCGGCGCACAATGCGGAAACCCGCAAGGCGACCGAGGACGGCTCGGACGAGACCTTCGTCGCCATGGTCAACATGGCCGTCGGCATAGGCCCGGTGCTCTCCACTTTCCACGTCATCGTGCCGCAGGCCGTTCTCCTGAAATCGACCATCACCACGCCGAAACCCGCCAACGCGCCGAAGACCCGCGTCGAGTGGAGCGAGCAGCTCGGCGAGCAGGTCCGCCGCTCCAAGGTCTCCCTCGAGGCGCGCATCCGCCTGGAGGCGCAGACGCTCGACACGATCAGCCGCCTGCAGGCCGGCGACATCATTCCCTTCAACGAAGCGGGGGACGTGCGCGTGGAGGTGAACGCGAACGGCCGCAACCTCTATGTCTGCGAGTTCGGCCGCTCGGGTGCCCGCTACACGGTTCGCGTCAAGGATACGTACGGTTCGGAGGAGGACATCCTCCAGCACCTCATAGGATAGTTTAGGCATGATGCCTGCCTGGCGGCACGCCTCGGGCAAGTTTCGAATGGAATAGTGGTCTTATGGCACCGAAGAAAACACCCATCGCTGACGACATGACGTCTTCCCTCAATGCGGGCGACCAGGAACTGGAGCAGGCGATCGATGACCTGCGCGGCGTTCTTCAGAAGGATTCCTCCGGCAGCTTCGGCGCCGACCTGCCGGCGACCGTCGACAATGACCCGCTTGCCGCCTTCGGCGGCTCGGATTTCGGCGGCGGCGCGGCCACGACGGATTTCGGCGCCGGCGCCGGCTTCGGCGGGTCCGATTTCGGCGGCGGCGACTTCAGCGGCGGCAGCGACTTCAGCGCCGAACTCGGCGAAGCCCCGCGGCCCGGCAGCGCGCTCCAGTCCAACCTCGACCTCATCATGGACATCCCGATCGATCTGCAGATCGTCCTGGGCTCCTCGCAGATGCAGGTCTCCAGCCTCATGAACCTTTCCGAGGGCGCAACGATCGCGCTCGACCGCCGCATCGGCGAGCCCGTCGAGGTCATGGTCAACGGCCGCGTCATCGGCCGCGGCGAAATCACCGTCCTTGAAAACGACGACACCCGCTTCGGGGTCAAGCTCATCGAAGTGAAGAGTACACGCAAAGTCTGATACCGGTTGAGGTCTCAGGGGGATGATCCATGATGGATTTCGAAAATTTCGGTACCTCCACGGCGGTCGGCGCGCCGCTGACGCAGGTCGAGAAGGCGGCAGCCGTGCTCCTTGCCATGGGCAAGGGCGTTGCCGGCAAGCTCTTGAAGTATTTCACCCAGAGCGAGCTCCAGGCGATCATCGCCGCCGCGCAGAACCTCCGCGCCATCCCGCCGCATGAACTGATCGAGCTCGTCAACGAGTTCGAGGACCTCTTCACCGAGGGCGCGGGCCTGATGGACAACGCCAAGATGATGGAAGGCATTCTCGAAGAGGGCCTGACGCCGGACGAGGTGGACGGCCTGCTCGGCCGCCGCGCCGCCTTCCAGGCCTACGAGACGACGATCTGGGACCGTCTGCAGGACGCCGACCCGGTCTTCGTGGCAAGGTTCCTGCTCAACGAGCACCCGCAGACCATCGCCTATATCCTCTCCATGATGCCGTCGGCCTTCGGCGCCAAGGTGCTGCTGGAGATCCCGGACGACCACCGCGCCGACATCATCAACCGTACCGTCAACCTGAAGGATGCGAGCCCGAAGGCGACCGCGATCGTCGAGGCACGCGTCATCGAGATGATCAACGCGCTGGATGCCGAGCGCAATTCGCTCGGCTCCAACAAGGTCGCCGACCTCATGAACGAACTGGAGAAGTCGCAGGTCGACGAGATGCTCGCCTCGCTCGAAACGGTCTCCACCGAATCGGCCAAGAAGGTCCGCCCGAAGATCTTCCTCTTCGAGGACGTGCTCTACATGCCGCAGAGAAGCCGCGTGTCGCTGTTCAACGATGTCTCGGGCGACATCATCACGGCGGCGCTGCGCGGCGCCTCGATGGAGCTGCGCGAATCGGTTCTCTCGTCGATCGGCGCACGCCAGCGCCGCATGATCGAATCCGACCTTGCGGCCGGTGACCAGGGCGTCAATCCGCGCGAAGTGGCGATCGCCCGCCGCTCGATCACGCAGGAGGCCATCCGCCTGGCCGCGGCCGGGCAAATCCAGTTGAAGGAGAAGGCCGAGGAACGCGCGGCGGCCTGATCCAGCTTGACACGGTAACGCCACAGGCGGAGCGTATCTGCGGCCCGAATCTCCGGAATGGGGGTTCGGGCCGTTTGTTTTTGGCTGGCGCTGGCCGCCGGGGAGCGCGACGTGTCGGACGACGACAAGGACAGCAAGACAGAACTTCCGACCGAGAAGAAGATCCACGATGCGATGGAGAAGGGCAACACCCCCTTCTCGCGCGAAATCACCATCTTCGCCTCGACGCTCGCGATCTATCTCTTCCTCGTCTTCTTCATGCCGGGGGGCGTTTCCCGCATGAACGAGACGCTGCGCGATTTCTTCGAGCAGCCGGAGGCCTGGAACCTCAAGTCCGGCACCGACGTCATCGCCATCTTCCGCCATCTCGGCTGGGAGGCCGGCGCGCTGCTCCTGCCGATCCTCGCCATGATGATGCTCTTCGGCGTCGCCTCCTCGGTCCTGCAGAACCTGCCGAGCCCGGTGATGGAGCGGGTGCGCCCGCAGATCTCCCGCCTCAACCCGATGAAGGGCCTCGGGCGCCTCTTCGGCAAGCAGGGCCTCGTCGAGTTCGGCAAGTCGCTGATCAAGATCCTCATCGTGTCGCTGGTCGTGGCATTCGCCATGCGCGGCGACTACTTCGCCTCGCTCGACACGATGTTCTCCGAGCCGGCGGCGCTCATCTACATGATGAGCTCGGACGTCAACAAGGTCCTCCTGATCATCCTCTTCGCCACGGCGCTGATCGCCGGCATCGACTTTGCCTGGACGCGACATCACTGGTTCTCCGAGCTGATGATGACGAAGCAGGAGGTGAAGGAGGAGATGAAGCAGGCGCAGGGCGACCCGATCGTGAAGGCCCGCATGCGCTCGATCCAGCGCGACCGCGCCCGCCGCCGCATGATGACGGCCGTTCCGCGCGCAACGCTGGTCATCGCCAACCCGACCCACTTCGCCGTCGCGCTGCGCTATGTGCGCGAGGAGGGCGATGCGCCGGTCGTCGTCGCCAAGGGGCAGGACCTCGTCGCGCTGAAAATCCGCGAGATCGCCGAGGACAATGGCATACCCGTTTTCGAGGACCCGCCGCTCGCCCGCTCAATGTTTGCGCAAGTCTCGGTGGATAGTGTCATCCCGCCGGTGTTCTACAAAGCCGTGGCGGAGCTGATTCACCGGGTTTACGCAGCCTCGCCCCAGACCAGACGGGTAAACTAGATCCGATGAGAAAATGCACCTACTCCGCCGAGCGCGAGAAGATTGTTGCAGAAGCAATCTGCCCGGTCGCCACTGAGCTTCGTCTGCTCGATGCCGCCGATCTCGTCTCGTTGTTGCGTTTCGAGTGCTACGGCAACCTCGCCGACCTGGTCTCCTCGGCGGCCGAACTCTACTTCCTGCCCGGCACGGTCAATTTCGGCGCCGGCGGCGACTACCGTCTCGACTGGGACACGGAACCGGAAGTGACGCTCGACATGGAGTTGCGCCCGCAGGGCGTGACGGTCTATGCGAAGCTCCTGCTGCAGAAGGACAAGGCGGGTGTCGAAGTCACGCACGTCGCCTTCAACAATCCGTCCGCCGATCCCGACGACAACACGGATTTCCTGCGCAGGAGCCTTGCGGAAGCGAAGTATGTGAAGTCCGGACCGGAATCGCAGCACGCGCATTGAGCGTTCAGAATATTTCCGCTTTTCCTCGAATTGCGAAAACGCGCTTACCCCACCTTCTGCGTCATCCTCGGCCTTGAGCCGAGGATGACGCAGAAGGTGGGGTGAGTGGAAATTCATTGGCGGCTCCGGCCGCCTCATCTTACGCCCTTGTCAGGTAATATACCCGAGCCGGATGGCCTTGGCGATCGCCTGGATGCGGTTGACAGCGTCGAGCTTCGTCGTGGCCGTGCCGAGATAGGCGTTCACGGTGTGGACGGAAAGCCCCATCTGCTCGGCGATCACCTCGGAGATGCAACCGTCGCCGGCCATCTGGAGGCAGGCGATCTCACGCTCGCTGAGCGCTTCGGAGGGCGCCAGCTTGCGTTCCTCGCCGGCCAGCATGTCGATGAGCACCTGGCAGCCCTTCATGTGCATGTCGACGATGAGATCACTGGACGGGGCGATGAAGCTGCCGGTGAAGACGACATACCCATTGCCGTGCGCGCCGAGGCGGATGGGAAAGGCGATGCCCGACCAGGGCAGCAGCCGCGCGGGAAGGCGCATCGTGAAGGGTTCGGCCCCCGATTCGGCGAACTGGTTGTCACCCGCCCCCTCCCAGATCAGCGGCAGCATGGACGCCTCGAGGTGGGCCAGCATGGCGGCGCCGTAGGCTTCGAGCAGGGCGCGGGCATTGCCGTCGACGTCCTGCGCCCAGTTGTGCAGCGAAAGCGTCAGCTTGCGGGCTGCCGGCAGGCCGTGCCCGCTGAGGCGCAGCACCGCGAAATGCTCGGCGCCGATGACCGTCTGCATCACCTGCAGGCGGGACACGAAATCGGACGCCCGTGCTGCTTTCGGCGGCCGCGCGAGCCGGATTTCCGTCTCCAGGGCGGCAGGGGCTGAGAGCTGGATGTCCATGGCAGTTCTCCTGTCTGTTCGTCTTGCGCCGTTCCGGACGCTCGACCGCTCAAGCACTTTGCTGCAATTGCTCCGGCATGGTGTTTCTGCCGCATTGTCCGATGCCGAAGCAGCGCCGCTTCGACGGGCAATGCTCTATCTGTTTGTTTTTACGCAAAACCGCTCCGCACCTTTACTGGGATTGCTCTAGACGAGGCTGTTGCGCACGGCCCAGGCGATCGCCTCCGACCGCGTCTTCGTCGCGGTCTTGCGCATCACGCTGGTGATGTAGTTGTTGATCGTGTTGCGCGAGATGCCGAGGATGACGGCGATCTCGTCGCTCGTCTTTCCTTCGGCGATCCAGTAGAGGCACTCGATCTCGCGCTCTGTCAGGTCCATTTCCCGGTCCTGCCGCAGGATCGCGCCCTGGCAGCAGACGCTGGCGAAATAGCCGGTCATGACGCCCACGTCCCGCAGCTTGCTCTGCGAGAGGATGAAGTGCTCCGGAAAGAGCAACAGCAGCGACATGCGCACCCGGCCGACATGGAAGGCAATGACGCAATATTCGCGGCTGACGCCCTTCGGCATGGGGATGCCGTCATCGAGATGATTGAAGCAGGGCTTCAGCAGGCCAAGGCACTTGTCGATCTCGCTCATCCGGGACTGGCTGGCAACGACGGCGCCGGCGATGCTGCGCACCATGTCGAAGGGCCAGTCCGAGGCGACGACGGTTTCCATCCCCGCTTCGGGCGAGACGTCGTGGCGGACGAGGAGATAATGGGAGGCGCTGACATAATCGGTCAGCGCCCTCAGGCCGCTGGAGAGGCCGGCGCGATCCGCACAGCGTCCCAGGTGTTGAACCAGAAGTTCACGCGCACTCTTACGCTCACCCGCCTCGGCGGAGAATCCATAGGATTCCCAGGCCGCGACATCCGACCGGATCGTTTCCATGATAGCCCCCTGTTCCGATTCCGAACGGCGGTCCATGCCTCCTTCCCGCCAAGCGTTCGGAACCGTCCGAACCCTTCCCGGTCAGGCCGCATCGGCAAGAATCACCAAGCGAATCAGTAACTAAAGTGTACATCGGCTATCGCTAAAAACCACCGCCATCTTCTCGGGATTTACTTTTGCCGGCTTCTGTGAGTCGGCCTGTGCAGGGTGATTTGCTTGCCGGCCGCCGACGCGAAACGACAGGTTAAGTCATTGTTAACCATGAGTTATTGCCGCCTTGGGGTCGGTGCGGCCGCAAAAGACACTGCTAATTCGTGGAAAAATTGTGAACCTTGGCCGCCTCACTCAACCGCAGCGGCGATAAAATTTTTTCACCGATCACGGGCCCGTGAACGCGCGCACCGGCAGCCGGGATGCGAATACGACGAAATTGCTTCAAACGGGCCGAACGAGCGTTGCCGAAAAGCGACAGGCAGAAGTCAAAAACGGACATCGCATTTTTTCCGCGCAAACGAAAACGCGGCCGGTTCCGGCCGCGTCGCTGACTTTCTTCGGGTGTTGCGCGGTCAGGCGGCTTCCTTTTCGGCCGACCATTTGCGCAGGATCTTCGCAGCGCGTTCCTCGCTGATCTCGACCATGCGGCCAAGGCGACGTTCCGGGCCTTCCTTGACGCGGCGGTTGAAGCCACCCTCGCCATCGTCGCCCGCATTGAGCAGGTCGTCCGTGCTGTCGAAGCCGAAATCCGCGCCGAAGCCGTCCATGAGGGTGGCACCGGGGCCGCCGACGCCGGCGGCAGGCGAGAAGTCGGGCAGTTCGAGACCTGCCATGTCGCTTTCGAGTGCGTTGGCGGAGGCTCCGCCGCCGGTGACCGAGCGAACCGCCGGGCGAAGGCCGAACCAGACCACCACGAAGGCGACGCCGAGGAAGGCGAGGGCATTGATGATGCCGCCGAGATTGCGCGTCAGCACCTCCATCACGCCCGGACCTGCCACCGCCTCGTCGAGAAGCTGGTGGTCGAGGAATTCCATCGCGGTGATGGTGGCGACGTCGCCACGCTCGCTGTTGAGGCCGGCGGCGGACGAGACGATCTTCTGCATCTCGGCGATATAGGCGTCGACCTTTGCCTGGTCCGCCGGTTCGCCGACCATGGCCGCCACACGGGCGCGGTTGACCACGACGGCGACCGACAGCTTCTCCACCGTGTAGCTGTTGCGCATGGTGGCGACGGTCTTGCTGTTGATCTCGTAGTTGGTCTGCTCTTCCTTCTTGTCGGCCTCGTCGCTCGACTGCGGCCCGTTGGCCTGGCCTTCCGGGCCGCCCTGCGGAATGTTCTGCTCGACGGTCGCCGCCTTGTTGTCGGCCTGCTGCTGCGACTTCTGGCTTTCACGCGTCACGCGGATCGAGCGCTCGACGCGCGATTCCGGATCGTAGACCGTCTCCTGGATCTGCTGGGTATCCATGTTGAGCGCGGCGGTGACACTGGCGCGGAAATTCTCCATGCCGAGAAAGGGCGCGAGCGCCTTTTCGATATTGCGCTCCACTTCGCCCTGGACGGTCTGCACCGCCGTCAGCGAGCGGTTGATCGCGCCGTTCTCGGCATCATCGCCGGAAGCAAGCAGCTGGCCGGCGGAATCGAGGATCGTGACGCCATCGACCTCGAGGCCGGGAACGGAGGCGGCGACGAGGTGGCGGATCGCGGCGGCCGATTCACGGCCGGCCTGCGCGCTCGCGCGAATCATGACGGAAGCGGTCGGCACCTGTTCGGCTTTGCGGAAATTGCCGCGTTCCGGCATGACGATATGCACGCGGGCGGCAGCGATGCCGCTGATCTGCTGGATGGTGCGGGCGATCTCGCCCTCGAGCGCCCGGACGCGCGTCACCTCCTGCATGAAGGAGGTAAGGCCGAGCGAGCCGACCTTGTCGAAAAGTTCGTAGCCCGAATTCGCACTGCTCGGCAGGCCGCGCTCGGCGAGATAGAGCCGCGCCTTGCCGGTCTGGCCGACCGGGACCTCGATGCTCGATCCGTCCGTGCCGGTGTTGAAATCGATGCTGGCCTCGGCCAGCGCCAGGCTGATCTGGTTCACGTCGGTCTTCTCCAGACCGACATAGAGCGTCTCGTAAGCGGGTTTGTTGACCATGATCCCTGCGGCAAGCACGAGACCGATCGAAACGACGGCGGCGCCGGCCAGCATCGCGAGTTTCGCCTGCCCCAGCGAAGCCAGGTTCTTGTAGACTTTCGTCAACTGTTCCAACAGATTCATTCTGTTCCCGTACGGACTAGTCGCCTGGACTCCGGCCTACCATGCCGGCGCGATCAGACGCATTTTCAATCTCGTGGAACGGGACCGGCACATTTCCGCACGCGCCGACCTGCCCCATGGAATACGCGGATCTGACTGATCCGGGCTGGAGACTAGACCGTGAAACTTGCGCGAGCATTTCGTTGCCGCGCGCGCGGCAAAAGCGGCAACGAAAGACGGCGCCGGGAAGGCGCCGCCGAACAGGTTGATTACACTTGGAATTTCCTAAAAGGCCTCGAAATCGCCGGCTGCCTTGCCGAGCGGCTGGGAGTGGCCATGGCGCATCCCGTTGCCCAGCGCCTTCTGCATGTCCGCGAGTTTCACCAGATTGAGCGCCGTCGTGACATCGACGATCCAGTTGTCGGGAATGCTTGCGGTGATGGTGTCGATGAACTCGGCGAGCCCTCGCGTCTTCTGCACGGCAAGATCGATGCCCTGGAGCACCATCATGCGTTCGGCGGCATCCAGCACGGCATCGCCGTGAACGCCGGCAAGCTGCGGTTCGATGCGCTCGATCAGATAGGCGACATCGTGCAGTTCGGACACGATCCGCATCAGGACATCCGGAAGGGCTTCCTCCATGGCAGTGGCTGCACTCAGATACTCGGCTTGCATGGGTTACCCTCTTCCCCGTACGGGGCCGGCGGACCCGATGTCGCAACCGGCAACGTACATACGCTTTTACTTCTGCTTCCTTGCGGCGCAACGCCCGCTCAGAAGAATTCGATCGAGCTTTCGACGGGCTTGGCGGCGGGTGCGGGCCGCTGTTCCAGCGCCACCGTCTTCTGCGTCTCGACGCCCGTCAGCGCATATTGCCGGGCCCGCCCGCTCGACGGCCAGTATTCCAGCTTGCGGCCATGCTCGCCGCCGGTGCTCTCGCCGACGACCTTGATGCCTTCGTCCATCAGGAACTGCCGCGCGAAGCGCGCGTTCTGCTCGCCGACATTGGAGAAGCGCGCGATCGTCCTGGCACCGCCGAAGATCTTCGCCTCCAGCCGGTCGCGCCGCGCGCCCTGCTTCAGGAGGCCGTTGATCAGAAGCTCCATCAGATGCACGCCGTAGCGCGTGGCGTCGCCGCCCGAGGCCATGGCCTCGGCCGAGCCCGGCAGCAGGAAGTGGTTCATGCCGCCGACGCCAATGACCGGGTCGCGCATGCAGGCGGCCACGCACGAGCCGAGAATGGTGGTGAGCACCACGCTCGGATCGTTGAAGACCTTGTATTCGCCCTGAATGACATGGACGCGGCGCGCCCCGGCGTCTGAGATCATTTCAATGCCCCGAACACGGCTTCGATGGCCGCCTTCATCTTCTCGATGGTGAACGGCTTGGCGAGAACGTTGTTCGCGCCCAGCGCCGCCGCCTTCTGCACCAGCGCGCGGTCGCCCTGCGCCGTCAGGATGATGAAGGCCGCCTTCTTGGTGGTGGGGTTGGACCGCACCGCCTGGAGGAACTCGATGCCGTCCATCTTCGGCATGTTGAAGTCGGAGATGACGAGGTGGTGCGGCTGCTGGGACATGATGGCCATGCCCTGCGCGCCGTCGCCGGCCGCCGTGATCTGCTTGAAGCCGAGCTGCTGCAGGGCATCGCCCAGCAAGAGGCGGCTCGTCACCTGATCGTCGACGATGAGGACTTTGATTTTTTCAGCGATAGACATTATTCGCTCCCTTCTCTACGGGCCGCAGTGATTTTCAAGATTTCCTCCCCGATGGAGGAGAGCGGAAACTGGTGTTCTACGGCGCCAAGCTCGAAAGCCACTCTCGGCATTCCATATACGACGCAGGTTTTCTCGTTCTGACCGATGGTCCGCGCCCCTGCGTGACGCATTTTCAACAGGCCGCTCGCCCCGTCCCGCCCCATGCCGGTGAGGATGACGCCGACGGCGTTCCGGCCGGCAAGCTCGGCCACCGAATCGAACAGCACATCCACCGACGGGCGATGGCCGTTGACCGGATCCCGCTCGACCAGCCGGCAGCAGGGTGCATGCGGGTTGGATATCTGAAGATGGCGTTCGCCGCCGGGGGCCAGGTAGATCTTGCCGATCTCGAGCCGCGCGCCGTCCGTCGCCTCCTGCACCACAGGGGCGCAGAGCCGGTTCAGCCGGTCGGCGAAGCTCTTGGTGAAGGTTGGCGGCATGTGCTGCGTGATGACCGTCGGCGGGCAGTTGACCGGGAATTTCTGCAGGACCGCGATCAGCGCCTCCACGCCCCCCGTCGAGGCGCCGATGGCGATAACCCGGCGGCCGGGCCTGTAGGTGGCGGCCGGGTTGACGTTGGCCGCGGTCGGCGCCAGCGGCGGCACGTCCGTGCGGACCTGGCGGCGCTGCGATCTGGCGGCGGCCTTCACTTTTTCCGCGAGGTCGCCAAACGGGCGGGCGTCGCCCGGCTGCGGTTTTCCGACGCAATCGAAGGCGCCGATCTCCAGCGCCATCAGCGAGGCTTCCGCGCCGCGATGCGTCAGCGTCGAGACCATGATGACCGGCATCGGCCTCAGCTTCATGATCTTGTCGAGGAATTCGAGCCCGTTCATGTTCGGCATCTCGATATCCAGCGTCACGACGTCGGGATTGAGCTGCTTGATCGCATTGCGGGCTTCCATGGCGTCGCCGGCCTGCCCGATGACATTGACGTCCGGGTCGGCGTTGAGCACGGCCGTGATCAGGCCGCGCATGGTCGGCGAATCATCGACGACGAGTACGCGCGCGGGTGCCATCATGCGCTCCTCCTGTGCTTGCCGGTGTAGCGGTAGGTTGTGATGCCGATATTGTCGAACTGGTTCTTCGCCTCGCCCGAGACGCGCTCGGAATGGCCGATATAGAGGTGGCCGTTGTCGCCCAGCATGCCGGCGAAGCGCGACCAGATCTTCATCTGCGTCGGCTCGTCGAAATAGATGACGACGTTGCGGCAGAAGATGACGTCGAACGGCCCCTTGAACGGCCATTGCGCCATCAGGTTCAGTTCGTTGAAGGTGATGAGCCGTTTCACCCGGTCGTCGATCTGCCATTTCTGCCGCCCGCCCGCATCCGTCTCCCGGAAGAACTGCTTGCGCATGGCGGGGCTGACCGTTTCGAGCGCATTGGCGTCGTAGGCGCCGGCGCGGGCGACGGCGAGGATCTTCGGGTCGATGTCGGTCGCGAGAATCCGGAAGTCGTAGTCGGCGACGTTCGGCATCAGCGAGAGCACGGTAAGCGCGATCGAATAGGGCTCCTGGCCATCCGAACAGGCGGCCGACCAGATGCGCACGCGGCCGCCGTTGCGGGCGCGGGCGAGAAGCTCCGGCAGGACCTCGTTCTTCAGGTGCTCGAAATGATGGTTCTCGCGGAAGAAACGCGTGAAGTTCGTCGTCAGGTGCGACAGCATTTCCTTGCGCGCCGACGCGCCGGCCGGCGAGGAGACCAGCGCGCAATATTCCTTGAAGCCCTTCAGGCCGAGCTGGCGAATGTGCTTCGACAGGCGCGAATAGACCAGCGAGGCCTTGGTCTCGTTGAGGTAGATGCCGGCATCCGCATAGATCATCGCCGCAATCTCGGAGAGATCCTTGCGCGTCAGCGGATATTCGCCGCTCGCCAGGCACTCGTCGGGCGGCTGCCGCGTGTCGATGGCCGAAGAATAGGTCATGCGGCTTCGCTTTCGGTATGCGGGAACAGGGAATCGAGCTCGATGAGGCAGATCATGCGCCCCTCGATGGCGAGGATGCCGCGGGCATAGGCTTTCTCGGTCTCGTTGGCGATGTCCGGGGTCGGCTGGATGTTTTCATTCGTCACGGTCAGGATGTCGGAGACCGCATCCACCAGCAGGCCCACCACCTTCGGCCCGACCTGGGCGACGATGATGACATGGCGCACGGTCGGTTCGGCCGGTTTCATGCCGAGGCGCAGCGACAGGTCGACGATCGGCAGCACGGCGCCGCGCAGGTTGATGACGCCAAGCACATAGGGCGGCGCGTGCGGCATCGACGTCGCCGGGGTCCATCCACGGATCTCCCGGACCGACATGATGTTCACACAGAACTCCTGCTCGCCGATCCTGAAGGCGATCAGTTCGCGTCCGTGCGTGAGATTCTTTACCGCATACGTCGTCATGGCTTCTCAACCGGTGGCAGCAAGCGAGATGTCTTGTTTCAGGGACTGGCCGCGCGAAGCGGCGACCACCGCATCGACGTCCAGGATGAGGGCGACGCGGCCATCGCCGAGAATGGTCGCGGCGGCGATGCCGGGCACGTGGGTATAGTTCGCTTCCAGGCTCTTGATGACGACCTGGCGCTGGCCCTGGATGGCATCGACCATGAGGGCGCGCTGGCCGCCGCCTTCCGATTCGACGAGCAGCGCGACGCCCTCGATCGGATTGGCCTGGGTGGCGCGGAAGTTGAGGATCCGGCCGACATCCACCAGCGGGCAGAAGGAGTTGCGGATCGAGATGAGCCGCTGCGAGGCGCCGAAGGAATGGATGGCCGAGGCTTCCGGCTGCAGCGTCTCGACGATGGCCGTCAGCGGCACGACGAGCGTCTGGCCGGCGACCGTGACCACCATGCCATCGAGCACGGCTAGTGTGAGCGGCAGGCTCATGGTGAAGACGGAGCCCTGCCCCGGCTTCGAGGAGATCGAGATGCGGCCGCCGAGCGCCTGGATGGAGCGCTTGACGACGTCCATGCCGACGCCGCGGCCGGACAGGTCCGACACCTTGTCGGCGGTGGAGAAGCCGGCGTGGAAGATCAGGTTGTCGATTTCCTCGTCCGACAGGTTCGCGTCCGCCGCGATGAGGTCGTTGTCGATCGCCTTCTGGCGCACCTTCTCGCGGTTGATGCCGGCGCCGTCGTCGGCCAGCTCGATGACGATGCGGCCCGAGCGGTGCTTCGCCGTGAGGCGGACCGTGCCTTCCGGGTTCTTGCCGAGGGCTTCGCGCTTCTCCGGCATTTCCAGGCCGTGGTCGACCGCGTTGCGGATCATGTGCGTCAGCGGCTCGGCGAGCTTGTCGATGACGGTCTTGTCGACTTCGGTGTTCTCGCCTTCCGTGATGAGGCGGACCGACTTGCCGGTGATGTCGGCGATTTCGCGGACGGTGCGGGCCATGCGCTGGAAGACCGGCTTCACCGGCTGCGCACGGATCGCCATCACCGAATCCTGGATCTCGCGGGTGAGCTGCTGCAACTCCTCCAGGCCCATATTGATGGAGGACGTGCCGTTATTGTCGTTCTCGACGACGCTCTGCGAAAGCATCGCCTGGTTGATGACGAGCTCGCCGACGAGGTTGATCAGGCGATCGACGCGATCGAGATCGACGCGGATCGTCTGGCCGGCGGCGGCGGCCTGGTTGGCCTGGGCGGCATTGGCGGCGGCCTTGGCGTTCTCGGCGGCGCGGCTGGCGACTTGGGAAACCTTGGCGGCGGTTTCGGCGGCAGCGACGGCAGCGGCGGCATCGCTTTCAACGACTGCCGGCTCGTCTTCCCCACCGGCGGCGGAACCGCTTTCGTCGAGCATCGACAGGTCGAACGGCACGGGCTGCATCGGCAGTTCCTCGTCGTCCGTCACTTCGCCGACGACGTCCTCCTCGATGGTGCGGATGTCGAGATCGCAATCCCACTCGGCGAATTCGAAGACGGAGCGTACGCCGTCCTCGCCCTTGTCGGTGGTGACCGAGATCTTCCAGGAGAAATATGCTTCCTCCGGGTCCATCTTGTCCAGCGGCGGCAGGCTGTCCATGTCGCAATAGACGCTCATCTCGCCGAGACGCGAGACGTCGCGCAGGAGGAGCACCGCCTCGTTGCCCTTGGCGTAGAGATCCTTCTTCGGCTTGAAGTCGACCTGGACGGTAGGCACGTAGTGGCCGGCCGGCTCCTCGTCGAAATCGCCGAAGGAGAAGGGGATCGGCTGGAAGCCTTCATCGTTGACCGGCGGCTTTTCGATCACCGGCGCCGGCGCGGCCGCCTTGGGGGCGGGCTTTGGCGCGGGCGCCTCGGCGGCGGCCGGCACCTCGCCGTGGGCGAGTGCTTCCAGCTCGCGGATGAGGGTGCGGCTGCGGGCCTCGTCGACGCTGCCGCCGTCGCGCGCCGCATTGGTCAGGTCCGCCAGAACGTCAGCGGATTTCAGCATGACCTTGAGGACGTCCTGGGTGGGCTCCAGCTTGTTGGATCGAACGCAATCCAGTGTCGTCTCGAACACATGGGCGAAGGAGACGAGATCGTCGAGGCCGAAGGCACCGGCACCGCCCTTGATCGAGTGCACGGCGCGGAACACGGCATTGACCGTTTCCGGGTCGCGATCACCGTCGTTCAGCTTCAAGAGACCGGATTCCAGTTCGGCGAGCTGCTCCTCGCACTCCTGGAAGAAGATCTCCTTGATTTCGTTCATATCCATCGGGAGTAATCCTGGACTAGTGATTTTAGGCGGTTACGCGCTCGATTGCATCGATCAGCTTGGTCGGATCGAAAGGCTTGACGATCCAGCCCGTCGCGCCGGCCTGGCGGGCGCGGTTCTTCTTCTCCGCGTCGCTTTCGGTCGTCAGCACGAGGATCGGGATCGCCCGGTACTTCTCGTTGCGGCGCACGCCCTCGATGAAGCCGAAACCGTCGAGGCGCGGCATGTTGATGTCGGTGACGATGACGTCCGGGTTGGCGTTTTCGAGGACTTCCAGCCCTTCCACGCCGTCTTCGGCCTGGATGGTCTCGAAACCCGCATTGTTGAGCGTGACCAGAAGCATGTTCCGGATGGTCCGGGAATCATCCACGGTCAGGACCTTTTTCTTCATTGCCTAGCCTCCTGTGCCAGCAAGTGATCAATATTCACACCGATAAGTTGCATTGTCTTCATGAAAGGATCGGAAACCTTGCCGAAGGTGAAGGGCTGCTTGTCCTCTTCCCAGCTCCTGGCACCGGCCATCAGCACCTGGGCGCAGAGCGCGCCGACCCGTTCGACCGCCGAGGCGTCGATGACAAGCGGGTTGCCCTTGAGACCCATGAGCTGCTTGTGCAGGACCGTCGCCTCGTTGAGATCGAGAACGGGGGCAAGGCTTAAATTTTTCTGAGCGGCTTTCTTGCTCGCCATTACCGTGTTCCTTGTTTGAAACCGTGTCTGCGTCTGTCCAAAATCGCCGTCCCGCCCGTCGGAGCGGCAGGCGGATGGCTTCCTTCCGAAAGCCGGCTGCGGGCCGTCGAAAACCAGTGCCGTGGCCGTCTTGCCGCCATCTCAGCCTCCAAAGCCGGCGGCGCGGGCCGTCAGGAAATCGAGGGGAGAAGCCTGGGGTTCGGTGCGTTCGGGGGCCGCACGTGCTTCCGCCGGCGCGGGCCGTGCCGGGCGGCGCAGGTCGCGCTGCGCGGAAACATGGAATTCCCGGATCGTGCGGCCGAGTTCGAGGATGACGGTATGGAGGTCGCCGCCCGCCTCGCCGACACGAGCGGCATCCGCCGCGTCCGCTTCGAGCGCACGGCCGGTGCGGCCGATATCGGCCGTCACGCCGTCGAGCCCTTCCGCGTCGACCGCGCTTTCATGCGCAATGCCGGTGATCGCCTCGTTGATGCCCTCGACCTGGCGCACGATGTTGCCGATCGCGTCCTGGGTGCGGTGGACGTGCTCGACACCGGCCTCGACCTGCGCCTTGGTGCTCGTCACGAGCTGCTTGATCTCACGTGCCGCATCCGCCGAACGCTGGGCGAGCGCGCGCACTTCCTGCGCGACGACCGCAAAGCCGCGGCCGCTGTCGCCGGCGCGGGCGGCCTCGATGCCGGCGTTGAGGGCCAGCAGATTGGTCTGGAAGGCGATCTCGTCGATCACTCCGATGATCTGGCCGATCTTTTCCGCCGAAGCCTCGATATCCGCCATGGCCGACATCGCTTCGCCGACGATGTTGCCCGAGAGCGCGACCGAGGCCTGCGTGGAGGCGGCGGCGGACTGCGCCTTGCGCGTCTCGCCGAGCGTCTGGCGTACGCGCTCGACGATCGCGCCGAGCGCATTGGCCGTCTCGATCAGGTTCGCCGACTGCTCGGCCGAGCGGGCCGACAGCGCGCCGGCGCCGGAGGCGAGCGTGCCGACGAGGCGGTCGCCTTCGCGCGCGCGGTCCGCGGCCGCGGTGAGGCGGGACTGGATCTCGTCGAGCGCGCTGTTCAGCGTCTCGGCCATGTCACGCCAGGCCTCCGGCATCTCGCCGGAAACGCGGGCAGAGAAATCGAGCTGTGCCAGGCTGCGGATCGTCTCGCCGAAGACGCGGTCGAGCTCGGCGCGGTCTTCCCGCCGCTGCTCGCCGAGCGCCCGGTGGTGGGCGTGGCGCAATTCGTTGAAGCGCAGCGAAACGCCGATCTCGGCGTCCACCATCGCCGTGCGCAGGAAGGCGGAGATGAGGTCGGTCAGTTCCTGCCGGCGAGCCTTGCCCGCGCCGGGCAGGAGGGATTTCGGCCAATATTCCTCGATGAGGCCGCTGACGACCGTCTCGACGACGACCGAATGGCCGGCGATGCGCCAGCGCGGGTCGAGGCCCATCTGGCTTTCGCTGTCGGCGAGCACCTTCACCCGCTCCGCATAGAGCCCGTCGAACCGCGCGTCGGTCAGGACGCTCCAATGGGAGCTCTGGAGGTCGTGCAGGCGGTCGATCTGGCGCTCGCTCTGGAAATGGCGGGCGGCATCCGGAAAGGTCTGGAAACGCTGGAAAAGATCGCGCAGCGCCGTCTCGACATGCCGTTCGAGCGTCTGGCGGTGGCGGCGGAGCACCTCGCCCTGGGCAGCGTCCATGCCGGCAAAGCGCAAACGGTCGCGCAGGCTGGCCGCCTGTCCCGTTCGAGCCTGTTCTGCCGGCATTTCCTGCACCCGTATGCTCCCAAACCATGATGCCCGGCCGCCTTTCGGGCGGCCGCCGAATTCTCGCATGGAGAGAAGCTGGCGGCCCAAGCCGCGCTCGCGAGGCGGCGCGCGGCGCCACCCGTCGATCCATGATCAAATTCTGTGAAACTCGAATACCGGCTCGGATCCGGTACGGCGGTTCGGCATCATGCCTGGGTGAGAAACGGCGAATTTCCCATTCCGACGTGTAGTCCAATGTTTATGGTTAATTCCTTGCCTGAAGGTTAATGGTTCACGGCTTGCTTGTGGTATCGCTAAAATTAAAGCGATCCGACGTGGCGTCAGCCTCGCGCAAGCTCGCGCGCGCAGGATGCGACCGTTGACTGACAATGATGTCAGGAGGAACAGGCAATGATTGTTCTGGCACTGGGCGCGACGATGATCGCAGCAGCGACGCTCGCCGCCATCTACCTACTTCTCGACATCGATGCGGAGCGCACCCCGGCCAAGGCCCGGGTGTTCTGAGCGACCTTCAGCCATCGGCCGCAAGCCTTCGCCAGCGCGCCGCGTAATCCGCCGCGCCCTCGGGAAGGTCGCCGTCCACCGAAACCAGCGCCGGCTCCGGTGCCCTTCCGGCAGCAAGGCAGGCGGCGCCGATGCTCGTGCCGGTCGCGCTGCCGCCGGCGAGCACCGCACGTCCCGTCGCGACCTTAAGCATCATCAGGAAGGCCCGGTTGGCGGCGAACGGGCCCTCGACGATGACGGGTCCGTCCGCGCCGATCAGGTCGAGGCAGGTCGCCGTCATCAGGGCGAGGTGGAAGGCGATGACGGCCTGCGCCGCCTCTTCGCTCAGTTCCTCGCGCGGCACGGTCCAGGTCGCCCTGCGGCCGGGGAACGGACCGGACTCCTGCGGCAGCGACGGCAACAGCATGGCGCCGCGCCGAAACACTTCCCCGACGGCAGAGGCCGGCAGGTCGCCGGACCGGCCGCCGAGCGTGGAAAAGGCACGGCCGCCCATGAAGCGTGCAGACGGCACCGGCTCGCCGAGCGCGTTGACGTTGACCAGCGTGTCCCGTGCCTCGTCCAGCAGGATGGGCCGTGCGCCCATCGCCATCACCACGACCCAGGTGCCGGTAGACACGACGGCATAGGGCGCGGCGCGCGTCAACACATAGGGGAGCAGCGACGCGTTGGAATCGTGAATGCCGCAATGGACCGGCACATCCGGCCGCAGGCCCGTCGCCGCCGCGATGTCCGGCCGGACCGGGCCGAGCACGTCGCCGGCCTTGCGCACCGGAGGCATCAGCCTCGTCCAGCCCTCTTTTTCGACCAGGCTGGAGAAGCGGCCGTTGCGCGGTTCCCAGAGATCGGCATGACAGCCGAGCGACGTCACCTCGCTGGCGGCGACGCCGGTGAGGCGGAAGGACCAGTATTGCGCGTACATCAGCAGCCAGCGAACCTTGCCGAACGCATCCGGAAACGTCTTCGACTGCCAGTAGACTTGCAGGCCCGCATTGAGCCCGACGGGCAGGACGGGCGTGCCGCTGCCTTCGAAACGCGGCCGGATGGTCCCGTACGCCTCCGCCAGCGCCTGCGGGCCGTCATGCTCATAGTCGAGCACCGGCAGGACGAGATCGCCGTCTTCGCCGACCAGGGCAGCCGTGGCCCCGTGCGTGGTGACGGAGATGGCGTCGACCGGGCGCTCCCGGCTGAGCGCGGCGAGGCTTTCCAGAATGAAGGACCAGAGTTTCTCCGTGTCGAAATGCGGATAGGGCGCGGCGTTCGCCACGCCGTTCGGCATGGTGCGGGCGGCGACCTCGCGAAAATCCCCGCCATCGACGAGCACGACCTTGGCGTTCGTCTTGCCGATATCGATGACGGCGATGGTTTTCATCGGCTCATTCCATATGGAAGACGGTGAGGAGCGGCACGGCAACGGGCTCGTTGTCCGGCTTCGTCTCCATGATATCGGCCATATGGGCCCACCAGCGCTGCATGACGGGATGGTTCGGCAGGTCCGCCATCGTGTGGTCCTCCCGCCGCCGGAGCACGCCGAAGAGCAGGTTCGTCTCCTCGTCGAGGTGGATGGAATAGTCCGAGACGCCGGCCTCCCTCAGAAGCGCCGAGAGTTCCGGCCAGATCGCATCGTGCCGCGCCTCGTATTCGGCCGCCATGCCGGGGTTCAGCCGCATGCGGAAGGCGTATTTCTCCATGGCTCAACGGCTCCCGCGGAAGCGCCGGTAGAGGATCGGCAGGGCGATGACGCAGATCAAGAGCAGGCCGATGAAGATCGACATGACGATGCCAGGCACGTTCAGGAGGCCGAAGCCGAAGGTGACCATGCCCATGATGAGCGCGGCGAGCACCACGCCGGGGATGGTGCCCGAGCCGCCGAGGATGTTGACGCCGCCGAGCACGACCATCGTCACCACCTCCAGCTCCCAGCCGAGCGCGATGGAGGGGCGTGTCGAGCCGAGGCGTGCGGTGAGGCAGATCGAGGCGACCGCCGCCATCAGGCCGGTCAGGAGGAAGAGCACGAACTTCACCCGGCCGACGCGGACACCGGAGAAGAGCGCGGCGGTCTGGTTGTTGCCGATGGCATAGACGGCGCGGCCGAAATTCGTCTTGTGGAGGACGACGCCGTAGATGATGGCCAACGCCAGGAACAGGCAGAATTCAAAGGAGAACACCCACCAGACATAGCCCTGCCCGAACCAGGAGAAACTGGCCGGATAGCCGGTAAACGCCTGGTCGCCGAGGATGACGAAGGAGAGGCCGCGGAAAAGGCTCATCGTGCCGATGGTGACGACGATGGACGGCAGGCCGAGGCCGGTGACGAGCAGGCCGTTGAAGGCGCCGCAGAGAAGGCCCGTCGCAAGGCCGATCGCCACAAGCGCTGGCGTATCGAGGCCGAGTTGCACCGCATAGCCCATCACCGTGGAGGTGAGCGCGATGACCGAGGCGACGGAAAGGTCGATCTCGCCGGAGATGATGACCAGCGCCATGGCGAAGGCGATCATCGCCTTTTCGGTGAAATTGAAGGTGGCGTCGGACAGGTTCCACGGATCGAGGAAATAGGGCGAGGCGAAGGAATTGACGAGGAAGATCGCCAGCGCCACGGCGACGAGCAGCGTCTCCCAGCTCTTCACCAAGCGCGCGCCGCGCCCTTCCAGCCGGTCGGGAATATGGCGCGCAACCATCTGGGTCTCAGCCATGGGCCGCCTCCGCTTTCCTGAGGATCACCCGGCCCTTGCGCTTTTCGGCTCTGGCATTCACGGCGACGGCGATGATGATGACCGTGCCGGAAATCGCCATCTGGGCGAAGGGCGAGATGTTGACGACCGGCAGCGCATTCTTGATGACGCCCAGGAACAGCGCGCCGAGCACTGCCCCGCCGACCGAGCCGATGCCGCCGGCGATCGACACGCCGCCGATGACGCAGGCCGCGATGATGTCGAGCTCGAAGCCGGCCGCGATATCGACATAGGCGACCGCATAGCGCGAGACCCAGAGATAGCCGGAAAGGCCGGCGAGCGTGCCGGACAGGCAATAGGCGAGGAAACGCGTGCGGCCGACATCGATGCCCGTATAGACGGCGGCGTGCGGATTGCCGCCGACAGCGAAGAAGGCGCGGCCGGGCGGCGTCAGGCGCATCACCACCACCATCAGTGCGATGATGACCAGCGACAGCCAGGAGAGCAGCGGGAAGCCGAGGAACGCGGTGCGCGGCAGCGCCTTGAAAGCATCGCTCATCTGGTGCGCATTGATCCACGCGCCGCCGGAGAGAAGGAAGATCAGGCCGCGATAGATAGTGAGCGTGCCGAGCGTGACGACGATCGGCGGGATGTCGAGCTTCCAGACGAGGAGGCCGTTGATCGAGCCGAGCACGGCTCCGAGCGTCATCGCGACGAGGATGATCAGCGGGATCGGCAGGCCGGGCATGGCGGCGTTCAGCATAGCCGCGACCATGCCGGAAAGCGCGAGGTTCGCGGCCATGGAGAGGTCGATGCAGCGCGTCAGGATGACGGCCATCTGGCCGAGCGCCAGGATGATCAGGATCGACGTGTCATTATAGACATTGGCGAGGTTGCGCGGCGTCACGAAAGGCGGGAAGCGCAGGGCGATCAGTGCCACCAGCAGGGCGATCGCCACGACCAGCAGCATTTCGCGGTTCTTCAGCAGGACCTTCATCAGGCAGCCTCCTCGATGCCGGCGGCGGCGCGCACCAGCTTTTCCGCCGTCAGCTCCGCCCGCTCGAAACGGCCGGCGATGCGGCCTTCGCGCATGACGATGACCCGATCGGCCATGCCCATGATCTCGGGGATTTCCGAAGACACCATGATGACGCTGAGGCCCGAGGCGGCAAGCTCGCTCATGAAGGCGTGCACCGCGGCCTTGGAGCCGATGTCGATACCCTTGGTCGGCTCGTCGAGGATGATGACCTTCGGCCGTGTGGCCAGCCACTTGGCGATCACCACCTTCTGCTGGTTACCGCCCGAAAGCGTGCCGACATCCTGGTCGAGCGAGGCGGCGCGCAGATCGAGGCGCGACGTATAGTCCCGCGCAAGCGCGAATTCCTCCGCCATGCGCAGGAAACCGGCGCGCGAGGTGCGCGAGAGCGAGGGCAGCGTGACGTTCTGGAAGATCGGCAGGCCGATGATCGCGCCCTGCCTACCGCGCTCCTCCGGCACATAGACGATGCCGGCCGTAATCGCCTCGGCCGGCGAGCGGATGACCTTGATCTCGCCATGCAGCTTTATCGCGCCGGCCGATGGTTTCGTGATGCCGATCAGCGATTGCATGAATTCCGAGCGCCCCGCGCCGACGAGGCCGTAGAAGCCGAGAATCTCGCCGCGGCGTAGCTCGAAATGGATGTCCTCGAATTCCGTCGGGTGGCGATAGCCGGAGACGGTGAGAACAGGCTCGCCGATGGCGACATCCTGCTTCGGGAAAACCTGGCCGACATCGCGGCCGACCATGAGGCGCACGAGATCGTCCTGCGTCGTCTCAGAAATCAGCCCCTCGCCTACCATGCGCCCGTCGCGGAAGACGGTGTAGCGGTCGGCGATGCGGAAAATCTCGTCGAACTTGTGGGAGATGAAGAGGATCGCCTTGCCGTCCGCCTTCAGCCGGTCGACCAGCTCGTAAAGCTCGTGGATTTCCTTGTGCGACAAAGCCGCCGTCGGCTCGTCCATGATGACGACGCGGGCGTCGATGGAAAGGGCGCGGGCGATGGCGACGAGGTGCTTGCTGGCGATGCCGAGGTCGCGCAGGCGGATCGACGGGTCGAGATCGGCCCCGACGCGGGCGAGCAGCGCTCGGGCGTCGGCGTTCATTCGTCGCCAGTCGATGAGGCCGAGACGGGTGCGCGGGGCGTGGCCGAGAAAGATGTTCTCGGCAACGGACAGTTCGTCGAAGAGCACGGTTTCCTGATGGATCGCGGTGACGCCGGCTTTCGCCGCCGCGTTGGCGGTGGGGAAATGGGTCTCCGCACCGTCGACGCGGATGCTGCCCTCGTCCGGCTGGTAGATGCCGGTGAGGATCTTCACCAGCGTCGACTTGCCGGCCCCGTTCTCGCCGACCAGCGCCGTCACAGAGCCCGGATAGAGCGCGAGCGAAACCTCGCTGAGCGCGCGCACGCCGGGGAAGGTTTTCGAGATCCCTTCGAGTGCGATGGCGGGCTTCATCCGCGATGTGGTCGTGTCCTGCAGCAAGTCGTCGTCCACCGGTTGGGTTTCATGCTCGATAGCGGGCAATGCGGGCGGAGCTGCCCCTCACCCTGGCCCTCTCCCCGCAAGCGGGGAGAGGGGATAGAGGCGCCGCAGCACGTTTCCTTCTCCCCGCTTGCGGGGAGAAGGTGGCCGGCGGGCCGGATGAGGGGCTTCGTTCCGCTCAGCAACGCCAGATCAGAAGATCTTGGCGAATTCCTCGACGTTCGAGGCATCGTAGACGAACGGGTCGGCCATCGCGCCCTCATTGTTGTCGTCGAGCTTGACCGTGCCCATGCGGCCCATCTTCAGCTCCGCGCCGGGCTTGGCTTCCGCACCGCCGATCAGGTCATAGGCGATCATCGTCGCCGAATAGCCAAGATCGATCGGGTTCCAGATCGCGAAGGATTTGGACGCGCCCGACTTCACATGGCCGGCCATCTCCGAGGGAAGGCCGAGGCCCGTCACATTGATCTGGCCGATCTTGCCGGCATCGGTGACGGCCTGCGCGGCGGCGACGATGCCGACGGAGGTCGGCGCGATGATCGCCTTCAGGTTCGGATGCGACTGGATGAGGCCCTGCGTCTCGCGATAGGACTTGTCGGCAAGGTCGTCGCCATAGACGGTAGCGACCACGTTGATGCCCTTGTAGTTGGGCAGCACCTTGTTCATCTCCGCGATCCAGGTGTTCTGGTTCGTCGAGGTGGCGGTCGCCGAGAGCACGGCGACGTCCCCGCCTTCGGGCAGGTTATCGGCGGCGAGCTTGATGATCATGTTGCCGATCAGCGGGTTCGACGACGGGTTGAGATGCATCGAACGGCCCTCGGGCGCGACGCCCGAATCCCACGAGATCACCTTGATGCCGCGGTCCATCGCCTTCTTCAGGGCCGGCACCAGTGCATTGGTGTCGTTCGCCGAGACGGCGATGGCATCGACCTTCTGGGCGATCAGCGAGTTGATCACCTCGATCTGGCCTTCGGCGGTCGTCGTCGTCGGGCCGGTATAGATGACCTCGACGTCGCCGAGTTCCTTGGCGGCCTCCTGCGCGCCCTTGTTGGCGGCCTCGAAGAAGCCGATGCCGAGCGCCTTGACGACGAGGGCGATCTTCTTGGTTTCCGCCTGCGCGGTGTTGGCGATCAGCGCGACCGAAACGGCCGCCGTCACAAGCAATGTCTTCAGGATTTTCACGACGTCTCCTCCCAGTGAAATCCATCGGCCTCACGCCGATGAGGGTGCATTCCCAGTCTTGGCGTCCGCCTGAACGTTCGCGACGATCAGGTTGACGCCGGCCTCCTCCAGCATCGCGGCGTCCCTGTCCTCGATGCCCGAATCCGTGATGATGGTGGCGATGCGCTTCAGCCCGCACAGGATGAGGCTGGAGCGCTTCTTGAATTTCGTGGAATCGACCAGCACGACGAGTTCGTCCGCCTGGTCGATCAGCTTCTGCTCGGCCTGGATCAGCAGCGGATCGGCCTCCATCAGGCCGAGCGGCCCGAGGCCCTGCGCGCCCATGAACATGCGGCGCGCATAGAAATTGCGCGTCACGTCATTGTCGAAGGGGCTGAGCACGATGTTTTGCTCACGGTAGATCGTGCCGCCGGAGAGCATGATCGTGTTCTTCGAGTGCTTCAGCAGGTGCTCGGCGATGTTGAACGAGTTGGTGAAGACCTGCATGCGGCGGTTGGTCAGGAAGTGCACCATCTGGAACGTGGTGGTACCGCCGTTGATGATGATCGGGTCGCCATCCTCGCAGAGCGCGACCGCCTCCTTGGCGATCGCCTGCTTCTGGCGGGTGTTGAGGGTTTCGTTGACCGTGAAGGGCCGGCCGGCGAGGCCCACGAATTGCGGCGGATGCAGTGCCTCCGCCCCGCCGCGCACCCGGCGCAGCTTCTTCTGCACATGCAGCGCCGCGATGTCGCGCCGGATCGTCGCTTCCGAACTGTCGGTCAGGTCCACCAGCTCGGGCACGGTGACGACCGGCTTTTCCTGAACCGCGGACAGAATGATCCGATGTCTTTCCTTCTCGTGCATGGCTCCTCCAGTGCTGGCAATGCTTCCATCAGGAACGCGCAATGTCAATCACGATCAATCATATTTTTTCATTGTGCGGCGCAATATGATTGTTTTTGATCGTTTATGATTGACATCGGCGATGCTCTCATGTGATCTGAAAGCATGCCTTCAAGCGCGGCGATAGCCATGCGCACGAGAAACACCGGGAGGAAATGCCGATGCTGGAGACGAACCGGGGCGCACGCCTTGCCAACCTGTGGGACGACGCCAAGGCGTCGACCATGCGCGAATCCGAGCGGCTGCTCTATCGCTCCAACCTGCTCGGTTCCGACAAGCGCATCACCAATTACGGCGGCGGCAACACGTCCGCGAAGGTGATGGAGACGGACCCGCTCGGCGCGGGCGAGGTCGAGGTGCTCTGGGTCAAGGGGTCGGGCGGCGATGTCGGCACCATCAGGATGGATGGATTCGCCACGCTCTACATGGACAAGCTCAATGCGCTGAAGGGGCTTTACCGCGGCATCGCGCATGAGGACGAGATGGTGGGCTACTTGCCGCACTGCACCTTCAACCTCAACCCGCGCGCCGCCTCCATCGATACGCCGCTGCACGCCTATGTGCCGAAGAAGCATGTCGACCACATGCACCCCGACGCGATCATCGCCATCGCCGCGGCGAAGAACTCCCGGGAGCTGACGCAGAGGATTTTCGGCGACGACATCGGCTGGCTGCCCTGGAAGCGGCCGGGCTATGAACTTGGCCTGTGGCTGGAAAAGTTCTGCCTGGAAAATCCCGGCGCGCGCGGCGTGGTGCTGGAAAGCCATGGCCTCTTCACCTGGGGCGATACGGCCAGGGAATGCTACGAGACGACGATCGAGATCATCAACAAGGCGATTGCCTGGTTCGAAGAGAACAATACCGCACCTGCCTTCGGCGGCGCGGTGAAGCCGGTGCTTTCCGCCAATGAACGCCGGGCCATCGCGGAAAAGCTGATGCCGGTCATCCGCGGCATGATCGGCCGGGATGAGAAGAAGATCGGCCATTTCGACGACGGGGAAGCGGTGCTCGATTTCGTGACCTCGAAGAACCTTGCGCCGCTTGCCGCGCTCGGCACGAGTTGCCCGGACCATTTCCTGCGCACGAAGATCCGGCCGCTGGTCGTCGATTTCGATCCGGCCGCGCCGGATATCGAAAAGACGCTGGCCGGCCTTTCCGACGCCATCACCGCCTACCGCGCCGACTACGCGGTCTATTACGAGCGCTGCAAGCGGGACAACAGCCCGGCCATGCGCGATCCGAACGCGGTCGTCTATCTCGTGCCCGGCGTCGGCATGATCACCTTCGCCAAGGACAAGGCGACGGCGCGTATTTCGGGCGAATTCTATGTCAACGCCATCAACGTCATGCGCGGCGCCTCCGGCGTCTCCGACTATGTCGGCCTGCCGGAGCAGGAAGCCTTCGACATCGAATACTGGCTGCTGGAGGAGGCGAAGCTCCAGCGCATGCCGAAGCCCAAGAGCCTCGCGGGCCGCATCGCGCTCGTCACGGGCGGGGCCGGCGGCATCGGCAAGGCAACGGCGGACCGGCTGATGGCGGAGGGCGCCTGCGTGGTGCTCGCCGACATCGACGAGGCGGCGCTCGCCGCGGCGGAAAACGAGCTCGCCGGCCGCTACGGCAGGGATGTCGTGCGCTCCGTCTCCATGAACGTCACCGACGAGCCGCTGGTGGCGAGGAGCTTTGCCGATACGCTGGTGGAATTCGGCGGCCTCGACATCCTCGTCTCCAATGCCGGCCTCGCCTCCTCGGCTGTGATCGAGGAGACGACGCTGGACCTGTGGAACAAGAATATCGGCATTCTCGCGACCGGCTATTTCCTCGTCTCGCGCGAAGCCTTCCGCATCTTCCGCAAGCAGAAGGCGGGCGGGAACGTGGTCTTCGTCGCCTCCAAGAACGGCCTTGCCGCCTCCCCCGGCGCTTCGGCCTATTGCACGGCGAAGGCCGCCGAAATCCATCTCGCCCGGTGCCTGGCGCTAGAGGGCGCCTCGGAACAGATCCGCGTCAACGTGGTGAACCCGGACGCCGTGCTGCGCGGCTCGAAGATCTGGACCGGCGAATGGAAGGAGCAGCGCGCCGCGACCTACAAGACGGACGATCTGGAGGCGCATTACCGCGAGCGCTCCATGCTGAAGCTGTCCGTCTTCCCGGAGGATATCGCGGAAGCCATCTACTTCCTCGCCTCCGACATGTCGGCGAAATCGACCGGCAACATCATCAATGTCGACGCGGGCAATGCCCAGTCCTTCACGCGCTGAGGAAATCCCGATGACGATGATTTCCGAAGACTTGGTCGCGCGCGAGAACCAGAAACGTCTCGCCGACCTCAAAAGCGACTACGACCATCTCGGCGCGCAGCTTTCCCGCCGCGGCGTCGATATCGATGCGGTGAAGCGGAAGGTCGCGGCCTATGCGGTGGCCGTGCCCTCCTGGGGCGTCGGCACCGGCGGCACGCGCTTTGCCCGCTTTCCCGGCGAGGGCGAGCCGCGCAACATCTTCGACAAGCTGGAGGACTGCGCGGTCATCCAGGAGCTGACGCGCGCCACGCCGACCGTTTCCCTGCATATTCCCTGGGACAAAGTGACGGACCTGAAGGAACTGAAGGAAAGGGGCAACGCGCTCGGCCTCGGCTTCGACGCGATGAATTCC
This sequence comes from Shinella sp. WSD5-1, assembly GCF_963942435.1. GTDB lineage: Bacteria > Pseudomonadota > Alphaproteobacteria > Rhizobiales > Rhizobiaceae > Shinella > Shinella yambaruensis. Next base: position 1,255,838 of record NZ_OZ012596.1, on the reverse strand, counting down.
AACACCTTCTCCGATGCGCCGCAGCAGGAACATTCCTACAAATACGGCTCGCTCTCCCATGCGAATGCCGCAACGCGCCAGCAGGCTGTCGAGCACAATCTCGAATGCATCGCCATCGGCAATGCGCTCGGCTCCAAGGCGCTGACGGTGTGGATCGGCGACGGCACGAATTTTCCGGGGCAGGCGAATTTCACCAAGAGCTTCGAGCGGTATCTCGACGCGATGAAGGCCATCTACAAGGCGTTGCCCGAGGACTGGCGACTCTTCACCGAGCACAAGATGTACGAGCCGGCCTTCTATTCCACCGTCGTGCAGGACTGGGGCACCAACTACCTGATCGCGCAGGAACTCGGCCCGAAAGCCTGGTGCCTCGTCGATCTCGGCCACCATGCGCCGAACGTCAATATCGAGATGATCGTCGCCCGGCTCATCCAGTTCAGGAAACTCGGCGGCTTCCATTTCAACGATTCGAAATATGGCGACGACGACCTCGATACCGGCTCGATCGATCCCTACCGGCTCTTCCTCGTCTTCAACGAACTGGTGGATGCGGAGATGCGCAAGGCCGAAGGTTTTGCGCCGGCGCATATGCTCGACCAGAGCCACAATGTCACCGATCCGATCGAGAGCCTGATGCGCAGCGCCATGGAGGTGTGCCGGGCCTATGCGCAGGGGCTGATCGTCGACCGCGCGGCGCTTGCCGGCTACCAGGAGACGAATGACGCGCTGATGGCATCCGAGACGCTGAAGGCCGGCTTCCGCACGGATGTCGAGCCGATCCTCGCCATGGCGCGGCTGGAGACGGGCGGGGCGATCGATCCGGTCGCGACCTACCGCGCGGCGGGCTACCGGGCAAAGGTGGCGGGGGAACGGCCGGCGGTGGCGAGCGGAGGCGGCGGCATCGTCTGACGCCGCCGAAGAGAAGTTCTCAGACCCTCTTGCTTTCCGGCAAACGGCTGCCAGATTGGACAGGGACAGAACAAGACTGTCTAAGGGAGCATCGTATGGGCATTGAAAGCATTCTCGTTTTCCTCATCGTCGGCGCCATTGCGGGCTGGCTGGCCGGCCTGATCGTTTCGGGCTTCGGCTTCGGCCTGATCGGCAATATCGTCGTCGGCATCGTCGGCGCCTTCATCGCCGGTTTCCTCTTTCCGGCCATCGGCATCAGCCTCGGCAGCGGCATCATCGCCGCGATCATCCATTCCACGATCGGCGCGGTGATCCTGCTCGTGCTCATCAAGGTCATCAAGCGCGCCTGAACGCGCTTTCCGAAAACCGAAAGGCCGTGGCGATCCCTCGCCACGGCCTTTCGTTTCAGTTGACGCTCACCGGTTTCGAGCGCATGCGCGAGACCGTCTCGCGCTCGGCCCGCTTGCAGCGCATCGGCGGCAGGCCGCGATCCATCAGCGCCATGTCCTCCAGCACCATGTCGCCCATCTTCTTGAAGGCGCTGTCCAGCGCGCCGGCACGGTGGGCCGAGCGGATGAAGCCCTTCAGCCCGCGCACCGGATGGTCTGCCGGCAGCGGCTCCTCCGGATAGACATCGCTCGCCGCGACGATATGGCCGGAAGCGACCGCAGCCATCAGCGCCGGGAAATCGACGACGTCCGCCCGGCTGAGCAGGATGAAGGCCGCGCCCTTGCGCATGGAGGCGAAGGCCTCGGCCCCGAGGAACCCCCTGTTCTCGCTCGTCACCGAGGCGACGACGAAGACGAAGTCGCTCATGGCCAGCACCTCGGAGAGCGAGGCCGGCTCGACACCTGCTTCACGCAGCATCGATGGCGGCAGCCAGGGGTCGAAGACGCGGATTTTCGCGCGGAAGCCCGAGAGGACGCGGTTCAGTGCCCGGCCGAGATCGCCGAAGCCGACGATGCCGACCTCGGAACCGGAGAGGAGGCGCGCGGACCGGTTGCCCTCCCCGCCCCACAATTCCATGCCTTCGCGGAAGGCGACATCGGCATCGATCACGCCGCGGGCAAGGTTCAGCGCCATGGCGAGGCCGAGTTCGGCCACCGGCTCGGCAAAGACCTGGCCGGTCGTCACGACATGGATTCCGCGTTCGAACAGGACCTCATAGGGCATGTTGTTGAGGAGGTTGCTCTCGACATTGAGGATCGCGCGCAGGTTCGGCATGCGCGCCAGCGTTTCGGCGGAGAGCGGCGGCTGGCCGATGATGTAGCGCGCTTCTGCAAGCACCGCGTCGCCGAGCCCGGCAATGACTTCCGGATCGGCCTCGACGATGCGATAGGTTCGGCGCAGCTCGGCTTCCGCCGCGGGGGTGAAGATGAGGTCCAGCGTGCGCGGTTCGGGCGCGCTGATCACCAGCGGCAGGCTTTCGTCGGTCATGGCTCCTCCGGATGAATGGCTCCGGCCGGACCGGCCGGGAATGAAAGGGCAGCTACCAGTCGTAGCCGCGCAGGCTCCGCTCGCGCGACAGCGGCAGGTAGCTGCCGCTCGACGTGACGCCGCCGCGCGTACAATTATAGACGGTGCGGCCCCAGTGGCGCTTCGTGCTGTTTTCCGGCGCGGGAATGTATTGCGGCTCGCAGAAGACCTGGTCCTCGGCTTCGTGCTCCTCGGTCGTCACGACGCCGGGCAGGTCATGAAACACCTGTGCGCCGGCAACAGGGGCGAAGAGCAGCGCGGTGAGGGCGGCAAGGATCAATCGTTTCGTCATATCGTCTTTCGGCCGCAGGCCGGTCCTTCGCAATCCATAAAGAAGTACCGCAGGCCGGAAACATGCGCTATAGGCCTGCGGACACAGAGACAGCTTAGATGGGGTTTTTCATGGCAAGTGCAATCCGGTATCACGAAGGTGACATCTCGGCGGCGGATGCCGCCCGCTATACCGGCGCGATCGCCATCGACACCGAAACGCTGGGACTCATCCCGCGCCGCGACCGGCTGTGCGTCGTGCAGCTTTCGCCCGGTGACGGCACGGCGGACGTCATCCGCATCGCCGCCGGCCAGAAGGAAGCGCCGAACCTCACCGCCATGCTGGAAGATCCGGCCCGCCAGAAGATCTTCCACTACGGCCGCTTCGACATCGCCGTGCTGTTCCACACCTTCGGCGTCACCACGGCGCCGGTCTTCTGCACCAAGATCGCCTCGCGCCTGACGCGCACCTATACGGACCGGCACGGCCTGAAGGACAATCTGAAGGAAATGCTCGAAGTCGACATTTCCAAGCAGCAGCAGTCCTCCGACTGGGCGGCCGAGACGCTGTCGCCCGCGCAGCTCGAATATGCCGCCTCCGACGTGCTGCATCTCCATGCCCTGCGCGACAAATTGATGGCGCGCCTCGTGCGCGACGGCCGGCTGGCGCATGCGGAAGCCTGCTTCGCCTTCCTGCCGACCCGCGCCAAGCTCGATCTGCTCGGCTGGGAAGAGACCGACATCTTCGCCCACAGCTGAGCCCGCCGTGCAGAACGGATGGCAGCACCAGACCGGGCCGACGCTGGAGCCGCTGCGCCGGCTGATCCGCGGCCGGCTCGAAACGCTCCCGCCCGGCCTTGCCGAGTTCATCCTGTTCGGGCTGAAGCAGGCCTGGGCCTGCCTCTTCGGCGGGCTCATGCTGGGGCTGATCATCGCCACGAAACTCGTCTGGCAGCCGGGCTGGCCGATCCACCGGTATGACGCGCTGTTCCTGATGGCGCTCGCCATCCAGGTGACGTTCCTCAAGCTGAAGATGGAGACCTTCGAGGAAGCGAAGGTCATCCTCATCTATCACCTCGTCGGCACGGCCATGGAGATCTTCAAGGTCCATATGGGCTCCTGGGTCTATCCGGAGGAGGCCGTGATCCGCATCGGCGGCGTACCGCTTTTTTCCGGCTTCATGTATGCCTCGGTCGGCAGCTACATGGCGCGCGCCATCCGCATCTTCGATATGCGCTTCACCCATTATCCGCCCTTCTGGACGACGGCGGTGCTGGCGATCGCCATCTACGCCAACTTCTACCTGCACCACTTTTTCGTCGATATCCGCCTGGTGCTCTTCGCCGCGACGGTGCTCCTCTTTTGGCGCGTGCGCATCTATTACACGGTGGAGGAGAAGCCGCGCTGGATGCCGCTCGTCGTCGCCGCCTTCCTCACCTCCATCTTCCTCTGGATCGCCGAGAACATCGGCACGGCGACGGGCGTGTGGCTCTATCCGGGCCAGACGACCTGGCACATGGTGCCCCTCACCAAGCTCGGCTCGTGGTATCTCCTGCTCTATGTCAGCTTCGTGCTCGTGACGATCGTCTGCCGGCCGCAGCCGCCCGATCCCCCTGAAAACCCGCGGGCGCAGGCTTAACGCACGGTTAATCCACTCCGACCTATTCTTCCGGCGAGACCGGAGGTTGCCATGTTGACACCCCTGCAGAGCGCGCAGTCCACCGCCGCCGTCTCGGCGATGCAGTCGATCGTCGAAACGCTCGAGGAGCGCCGCCGCGAGGAGGCCGAGAAGGCCAGCGGACGGCCGAAGGACGACGCGCAGAAACAGGCACCGCTGCGCTCCGACGACACGGCGCGGCAGGCCAATGCCCGCATCAACGAACATTTCTTCGGCAGCAATGCCCGCGGCGGGGAAACGCTCGCCAAGCTGATATCCCGCTTCAGCGACACGCTCGGTATCACCCAGCAGGATGGCGAGGGCGCCCGTGCCTTTGCCCAGCGCCTTGCCGACCGGCTGGCGCTCGTCGACCAGGTCTCGCTTCCCGCCAAGGGCAGCACGCTCGACGTCACGCTCCGCGGCCTCGGCACCACGCTCACTGCCGTCAGGCAGGCCATGGCGGGCCCGTCGGACGATGCAGCGGCCAATCTCGTCGCCCGCCTTGCGCTGACCGCCGGCGTGACGCAGGGCGAGGGCGAGGCGGATGCCGATTTCGAGCAGCGCCTTTCCGGCATGCTGACGCGCCTCCGCGGCGAACTGCCGGAAGACGTGGCGACGCTCGAGAAGAAATCCGGCCTCACCGATCTCGGCCTCAAGGCGACCGATCTCATCGCGGCGATCCGCAATCCCTATGGCACGGAAGCCGGGCGGGTGAAGGATGCGCTTGCGCAGAAGGCCGAGGACGAGAAGGCGCTGACGCCCGAAATGCGCAAGGTGCTCGCGCGCCTGGAGGACGCGGCGAACCCGAAGACCATCGAGGAGCTGAAGCTCGACCGGACCCGGCGCGACCCGACCCGCATCGAGGATGCGGAAACGCGCAAGGAACGCGAGGAGACGATCCGCTCGCTGGAAGCCGGCGAGAAGCTGGAGGACGTGCAGGACCTCCAGGACGCGGTGGGCCGCGCCCATGCCGATGTGGCCAAGGGCGTGCGAGAGGACAAGCGGCGGGACGATCCGGCCGCCGCGCTCGACACGATCCAGCTGCTCGCCGCCGGTGCCGAGACGACCCAGCTTGCCGACAAGGTCCCCGCCAAGACGGAAAAAGCCGGCGACGGCGAGGATATCCCGGCGGAAACGACGGGCGAGGCCGTTCGCAAGCTCGACGCAGCCGGCGTGCAGGAACAGGAAGAGCGCGAAGCGGCGCGCAAGGAAATCTTCGCACTGCGCGTCGACGACAACGGCATCTACGATCTCATCACGCGCCAGATCGTCGCCCTGTAGTTTCAGGCCTTGCGCCGCACGATGCCGAGCCGGGCGATGACCTCCGGCGGAATGGCGTAGCGGCGGATCGCGTCCTTCTGGCTGCGCAGGCCGCATATTTCCCGCTGGATGAAGAAGGCCCAGACCTTGTCGGCCGCGTCGTTGAGAAGGTCTTCCCGCTCCGCCTCGCCGCAACCCGCAGCAAGGCGCCCGGCCAGCAGTTCCAGCGCCTTCTCCACCTTCAGCCCGTGCCGGCCGAGCGCGTCCGCCCGCTCCGACATCAGTTCGTATTCGAGGATATTCAGCCCCGTGTCCTTGCTGAAGGAGGGGGCGAGCGCCTGCGGCGGGCGAACCGTCATCTTTCGTCTCCAGTCATCGGACTCAAAGATGGCGCTCCGGGAGCCCTGCCGCAAGGCCCTTAGGCGGCGCGGGCGCGCACGGCGTCGAAGGTCCAGTCGACAAGGAGCCTGCCGTCGCGCCAGACGGGCTGCAGAAGGTTCTCGCGGCCGGCGAGCTGGTCGATGCGCGCGGCCTCAAGCCCGCCGACGCCCATCACTACGGCCTGGCGCCCGGCCTTGGAGGCCTTGAGGTTCATCGTCGCAGGACGCTTGTAGACGTCGTGCCAGGTGCCGTCGGTGTCCTGCCTGGCATTGGCCTTCATGGCGAAGGAATAGATGTCGCGGTTGACCTTCTGCAGGAGCCCTGCCCCCATGCCGAAGGCGATGTTTTCCGCCGAGAAGCCGAAGGCTTCCAGCCGGCCGAGGATGAGGCCGATATCGGCGGGCGAGATGCCGTCGCCCTGGATGACGCGCACGCTGTTGTCCAGCACCTTGTAGCCCTTGGCGTTGAGATGCGTGCCGAAGGCATAGGCGAGCTGGCGCACGACCTGAACCGGCGTTTCCACCGGATCGCCGCTGTCTGGCCGCACGACGAGCGTGCCGCCGGCGGCCTTCACCCGGTCCTTCAACTGCTTGCCCCAGATCTCCGTGACGGCATTGTTGATGTCGTAGCTGTCGGACACGACCGCATAGAGGCCCTTCTCGCCGAACCGGTCGATCATGTTGCCATAGGCCTCCGCCTCGCGCTCCTGGCCCCACGACGTCATGGTCGAATGCTCGGAGGCGGGGATGGAGAAGCCGGCCATCTCGGCACCGTAATAACGGCGCGCGAACAGCACGCCGCTTACCGTATCCGTGCCCATGAAGTTGACGAGATGCGCCGCCCCGCCGATGCCCGCCTGCTCGAAACTCGTCGTGCCACGCGCGCCAAAATCGTGCAGGCGGAAGGGGAGCACGGCGGCCGGGTCCTCGCAGGTCTTTTCCAGGATCGGCCGGATGATCTCTCTCACCTTGCGCGAATTGGAGGCGACGGTGCTCGGATACCAGATGGCGCGCAGCAGCGCCGTCTCGACATAGGAGGTCAGCCAGTAGCATTCGGGATCGGTGTTCACCACCTGCGCGACCGGCACGCCGCGGCGCACCAGCGTGCCCTCCGGCAGCGCCTCGATGAGCAGCGGCAGGAAACCGCCGTGTTTCGCGACGATATGCGTCCAGCCCGCGCGGTTGAACGGCAGGCCATGCGCCGTGACGATCCCCTCGGCCTCGTCCACGTCCGCCATCGTCACCGGTTTCGACAGGTATTCCTTGAGGAACATCTGGAGGCCGAAGAACAGCACTTCCGCCTGCTCGGAATGGCCGCGCGCCTCGACATAGGAGGAGATGGCGCGGGTTTCCGGAGGGTATTGCAGGTAGTGGCTGAACTTGTAGCTGTCGGTGTTGAGGATGAGGTTGGTGAGGTTCATCGAGGGTCTCCGCCGCATCCGCGGCCGGCGAACGAGCGGCGGCGCAACAGTGCCGCGAAGATTTACGCGAGCCGAGCATAAGGGGCAAGAGCCGCCGCGCGGGACAATTCGAGGCGGCAATGCTGCATATGCGAAGCGCCGGCCGCCGCATTAGCAATTCGTTAACCATAAAATGTCAATTGTAACCTATGGAAAGTTGTTCGGAGTTCCGGGTTCGCCCGTCCGGCACAATCGAGTGGCTCCGTGCCTGCCGGGTTGCCCGCCGCCTCCCTCGTACCTGCCCGGTTCGCCCGGGCTGAAAGCTCACCAGCTCGCAGCGTCGCGCATGATGCGCCATCCGACGACCGATGGACCATTGGCAGGCCTTGTGATGCGGACGGCATCGGCAGGGAGAACAGGAGGCAGGCATGCTGCCGCGTTTGGCAATGACGACCGATACCATGCAGCCTTCCCTCGCCGTTCCGGCGGGCGCATCGGTCGAGGCCGCCGCCAGGCCGCAGCTTTCCCCCGCCGCCCTTGCAAACCTGAGGGCCGAGGTACTGCTGCGCCTCATCGAGACCATGCTGAAGCACATGCCGCGCGCCGGGGAGACCAATCCGGGCCGCGACCTGATGGAAACGTTGCTCGCCGTGCTGAAGACCCTGCCCGGCCGCGAGGGCGGCGGCGGCCGCAAGCTCGCCGACCTTCTTGCCAGGCTGCCGCCGGAGCTTCGCCCGAGTGTCGAAAAGCTGATCGGCACGGTCCTCTCCTCCATGCCGACGCGCAGCCTCGTCGAGGTGGTGCGTCATCCGAACGGGCCGCAGGCGCGCAAACTCGCCGCCTTTCTTTCCGCAAGCCTCAAGGCCGATACGCCCGCCACCCTGCGCGCGGAAGACAAGCCACGGCCGCTCGGGCTGAATGCCCAGCAGCTTGCCGCGGTCGGCCGCCACAATCCGCAGCAGGCAGGCCAGCCGGCGCAGCTTCTCGGCGATGTTCGTGCCCTGCAGACGATGCTGAAGCGCATCTTCGATTTCGACGGCGGCGGCAAATCGCGCCCGGCAACCACGCGGACGCTGGAAACGACCGTCAACCGGCCGGAGCTTGCCACGCCCAACCGGCTACCGGCCGGGGAAAACGCCGCGCAGCGCAGCGGGCAGCCCGTATCGACGCCCACGACCAGGGCCGACAATCCGCTGCCGGTCGAGATCGCGGAACCGGCGATCCGCCACGATGGAGGCGGCGAGAAGACCGAAACCACAACGCCGGTCGTGAGGCGGGACGACATGCCGGCCAGGACCCAGGTCGCCAATGCGGCAGGACAGGCACTTGCCCGCAGCGTGCTGCAGGCCGTCACCCGCGACATGGCGCCGGCCCTGCTAATGCCGGCCGTCGCCCAGCTTCTGGAAAACCTGTCGCTGGAAGAGGCAAATTTCATCCGTTCCCTGCTGGAGCGCCCGATCGAGCCGATGAGCGAGGCAGAACTCGCCCTCTTCGCGACCGAGGGCAGCGAACAGGCCGAGATGGCACCGGAGAGCGGCAAGGTCCGCACCGTGACGGCACAGGCGACGCCCGCCCTGCAGGAGGCGCACGCCGAGGCGGACGAGCCGCTGCCGCTGCCGACACCGACGCTGCAGGCCCGCGAGGCGCTCCAGGCGGCCCTTGCGGATGCGACGCCGGAAAGGCTGCTTGCGGTAGCCATCCTGCGCGAGGGCATACCGCTCGCCTTCGTGCCCTATCTGCCGGCCGAAGAAGACCTCGACTGGTCCGAGGGCCGCGAAAGCGGCGAGGAAGACGAGACCGCGAACGAGGAGCATGGCGACGACGCGGAAGCCGGCAACGAGGCGAGCGAGGACACCGCCTTCGAAGCCTCCGGCGAGGAGCCCGAGGCGGACGACATGGCAAAACGCCGCGAAAAGATTGCCGACATGGTCGGCGTCATCGAACCCGGCCTGGTCTTCTACCAGAAGCTCGGCGACTACTGGACCTGACCGGACCCCAAAGAAAAACCCGCGGAGATCGCTCTCCGCGGGTCCTTCATGTCGAGATAAGCGAACGCTTATTCAGCGTTGTTGCGGTTCTTCAGAGCCGCGCCGAGGATGTCGCCGAGCGAGGCGCCCGAGTCGGACGAACCGAACTGTGCGACGGCTTCCTTCTCTTCGGCGATTTCCAGCGCCTTGATCGAAAGCTGGATCTTGCGATCCTTCTTCGAGAAGTTCAGGACGCGGGCGTCGACGGTCTGGCCGACCGAGAAACGCTCCGGACGCTGTTCGTCGCGGTCGCGCGACAGATCGCCGCGGCGGATGAACGACGTGATGTCCTCGTGGTTGACGAGCTTCACTTCGATGCCGCCATCGTTGATCGCGATGACTTCGGCCGAAACGACGGCGTTCTTGCGCAGGTCGCCGGAAGCCGCAGCTTCGCCGACCGAATCACGGCCGAGCTGCTTGATGCCGAGCGAGATGCGCTCCTTGTCGACGTCCACATCCAGAACGACAGCCTTGACGACGTCGCCCTTGTTGTATTCCTCGATGACCTGCTCGCCCGGACGGTTCCAGTCGAGGTCGGACAGGTGCACCATGCCGTCCACGTCGCCGTCGAGGCCGATGAACAGGCCGAATTCGGTCTTGTTCTTGACTTCGCCTTCGACTTCCGTGCCGGCCGGGTGGCTGTGCGCGAAGGCCTGCCACGGGTTCTCGAGGGTCTGCTTGAGACCCAGCGAGATGCGGCGCTTCGTCGGGTCGACTTCGAGGACGACCACGTCGACTTCCTGGCTGGTGGACAGGATCTTGCCGGGGTGAACGTTCTTCTTCGTCCAGGACATTTCGGAGATGTGGATCAGGCCCTCGATGCCCGGCTCCAGCTCGACGAACGCACCGTAGTCGGTGATGTTCGTGACCGTACCGGAGATCTTCTTGCCGGTCGGGTACTTGGTGCCGATGCCATCCCACGGATCGGACTCGAGCTGCTTCATGCCGAGCGAGATGCGGTGGGTTTCCTGGTTGATGCGGATGATCTGGACCTTGACCTGCTGGCCGATGGACAGGATCTCCGACGGATGGTTGACGCGGCGCCAGGCCATGTCGGTGACGTGCAGCAGGCCGTCGATGCCGCCGAGGTCGACGAACGCACCGTAATCGGTGATGTTCTTGACGACGCCGTCGACAACCTGGCCTTCTTCGAGGTTCTGGACGATTTCAGAACGCTGCTCGGCGCGCGACTCTTCGAGGACCGTGCGGCGCGAGACGACGATGTTGCCGCGACGCTTGTCCATCTTGAGGATTTCGAAGGGCTGCGGGTTGTGCATGAGCGGGGTGACGTCGCGGATCGGACGGATGTCGACCTGCGAACGCGGCAGGAAGGCGACGGCGCCGTCGAGATCGACGGTGAAACCACCCTTGACCTGGTTGAAGATGACGCCTTCGACGCGCTCGCCGGCTTCGAACTTGACTTCGAGCTTGGCCCAGCTCTCTTCGCGGCGAGCCTTTTCGCGCGAAAGGACAGCTTCGCCGAGCGCGTTCTCGATACGCTCGACATAGACTTCGACTTCGTCGCCGACCTTCAGCGTGCCGTCCTTCGACTTCGCGCCGAATTCCTTCAGCGGGACGCGGCCTTCAACCTTGAGGCCGACGTCGACGATGGCGACGTCCTTTTCGATCGCGGTAACGATGCCCTTGGCGACATAGCCTTCGGCGAGATCGTTAGCGGCGAAGGATTCCTGCAGAAGGGCTGCGAAATCTTCGCGCGTGGGGTTTGCTTGAGACATTGAAACTCCTGGTGTGCCAAAAGGCACGGGCGCCGGGGGTTAGCGTTGATGAGGAACGAGGCTGTGTCCGCTGCTCTTGGGCAGCAAATCCGGCGCGGGGACAGGCCTTGTTCTATGCTGGCGCAATTCCGGATGGAAAAGCTAGTGCTTCAATGCGGCGTCGATGATCGACTTGGCCGCCGAAAACGCCGCCTCTATACCCATTTCCGAGGTATCAAGCAAGTGCGCATCGTCGGCCGGTTTCAGCGGGCTGTCCGCCCGGCCCATGTCGCGCTCGTCGCGCCGGCGAATGTCGTCGAGGACCGTCTCGAAATCGGCCACGCCGCCATTGCCGACGATTTCGTCGTAACGCCGCCTGGCGCGCACCTCCGGCGAGGCCGTCACATAGAGCTTTACCGCCGCATCCGGGCAGACGACCGTGCCGATATCGCGCCCATCGAGCACCGTGCCCGGCTCGCGCGCCGCAAAGCCGCGCTGCGCCTCGACCAGCGCGCGGCGCACGGACGGCATGACGGCGATCTTCGAGGCCGCCTCCCCGATATCATGGGCGGACAGCACCGCGCGGTCGAGCCCGCCAAGATCGAGCGTGCGCGCCACCTCGGCCGCGACGGCCTCGTCATCAAGCGGCAGGCCACGGTCAATGAGCGCCTTCGCCGTCGCCCGGTAGGTCAGGCCCGTATCGAGATGATGAAAGCCATAATCCTCCGCAATGCGGCGCGACAGCGTTCCCTTGCCCGCAGCCGCGGGGCCATCGATGGCGATTGTGAAAGTCATTCCGTCACCTGAAAATGGATGTGATCGTCATGGCGTGCAGCCCGGCATCCCTGGAACCGCACGTTCGGATGGACAACACCGAGGCGCTGGGCCAGATGCGGCTCAATGAAAATCCGTTCCACACCGAATTCCGGTCCCTCCAAGGCAAGCCAGCGCAAGGCTGCACCCGTTCTCGCTTCGTCCAGCATCCACGCAGGAAAAAACCCTTGCAGAAACCCCATGTTCCACCGAAGTGTCAAGAGATCGTCACGTTCGGCGCAGGGCAACTGTGTGCCGGGCGCAGGCTCTTCGAAAGCGAAGTAGCCGATTGGTGAGCGTACGGCCCTGTTCAGCGGCGTCCCCTTCTCGTCGCGATAGTAAAACGCGATGTCGAGCTTCCGTCCGTCGTCGTGTGATAGATGGGGCAGAAGCGGGAAGCCGTCCAGGAACGGAAAATTGGCATCGAGAACAAGCGTGATAGTCCCGGGGAATTCCAGGTCTATGGCCACCGAGAGCGCTTCTGCAGCGCGTTTGGCTTCCGTGGTGACGAAGTTCCGATTCAGGGCGCAATAAAGCGGAGACTGAATCTGCAAACTGCCGTCGCCAAAACAGGACAACGGCACACGCCCGAAAAGCGGTGCTGTAAACGACGCCGCGATCGTAGCCGAAGCATACAACAGCAGGAAAACCGCAAGACGGGTCGAGCGCCGGGTGATCTCGCCCCGATGGGCCAGCCAGCGCCCGGCGAGGTATGACACTCCGCCAATCTGCGTGAGCGCGGTCAAAAGAGAAAAGACAAGCGCGATGCGCAATGCCCTCGCGCCTGTTCTTCTCAAGCCCGAAGCCCCTTTATTCGATATGCGCACCCAATCCGGTCATGAGGTTCATGAACTCCGGAAAGCTCGTGGCGATCATCGTCGCGTCGTCCACCGTGACCGGGTTTTCCGAGACGAGGCCCATGACGAGGAAGCTCATGGCGATGCGGTGGTCGAGATGGGTGGCGACGGCGGCGCCAGAGGCATTGCCGAGGCCCTTGCCGTCCGGGCGGCCGCGCACGACGAGCGATGCTTCGCCCTCGTCGCAATCGACGCCGTTGAGCTTCAGGCCGACCGCGACGGCCGAGAGGCGGTCGCTTTCCTTGACGCGCAGCTCTTCCAGGCCGTTCATGACGGTCGTGCCCTCCGCGAAGGCCGCCGCGACGGCGAGAACCGGATATTCGTCGATCATCGACGGCGCGCGGTCTTCCGGCACCGTGACGCCCTTCAGCACCGAGGAGCGCACGCGAAGATCCGCCACGTCCTCGCCGCCGGCAAGGCGCGGGTTCAGCACCTCGATATTGGCGCCCATTTCCTGCAGCGTCAGGATGAGGCCCGTGCGGGTCGGGTTCATCAGCACGTTGAGGATCGTCACATCCGAATCCGGCACGAGCAGCGCCGCGACCAGCGGGAAGGCCGTCGAGGACGGGTCGCCCGGCACGTCGATCACCTGGCCGGTGAGCTTTCCCTGGCCTTCGAGGCGGATCGTGCGCACGCCGTCCGCATCCGTCTCGACGGTAAGGTTGGCACCGAAACCCTGCAGCATCTTTTCGGTATGGTCACGTGTCATGACCGGCTCTATGACGGTGGTGATGCCGGGCGTGTTGAGGCCGGCGAGCAGCACAGCGGACTTCACCTGCGCGGAGGCCATCGGCACGCGATAGGTGATCGGCGTCGGCGTCTTCGGCCCGCGCAGCGTGACCGGCAGGCGGTCGCCATCGGCGGACGTCACCTGCACGCCCATTTCGCGCAGCGGATTGAGGACGCGGCCCATCGGGCGCTTGGTGAGCGAGGCGTCGCCGATGAACGTCGAATCGAAATCATAGACGCCGACGAGGCCCATGGTGAGGCGGCAGCCGGTGCCGGCATTGCCGAAATCGAGCGGCGCTTCGGGCGCGAGCAGCGCGCCGTTGCCGAGGCCATTGATGATCCAGGTGTCGCCGTCCTTGCGGATCTTCGCGCCCATGGCCTGCATGGCCTTGCCCGTATTGATCACGTCCTCGCCTTCGAGCAGGCCCGTGATGCGCGTCTCGCCGCTGGCAAGGCCGCCGAACATGAAGGAGCGGTGGGAAATCGACTTGTCGCCGGGGATGCGGACGGTCCCGGACAGGCCGGAGGATTTGCGGGCGGTTGCGGGCCGTGCACTGGCGCCATGCGACATGGTCGTCTTCCTTATATACATCCACGGCTCCCCGGAGGGGATCACCCGGGGAGAACGCGGGCTTGCTACCACAAACGATTTAAAGCGTCATCATCCCGTCTGAGAAACTATCATCATGAGGTCTGCACGGCGCCTGCCCCAAGTTAGGCTTTGACAGGATTGCCCAAGACGATTATGGGGACCGGCTAATCATTTTACCGTTCAACGCGCCGGCCTCCCCCGGCCCCGCCGGAAACATACGGCACAGAGAAGGCTTTGACTGTGGCAAAAGCGGAACTCGGAACCAAACGCATCGATCCGGAAACCGGCAGGAAATTCTACGACCTGAACCGCGACCCGATCGTTTCCCCCTACACGGGCAAGTCCTATCCGCTCTCCTTCTTCGAGGAAACGTCGGCGGCGGCTGTCCTCGAAAAGGATGAGGACGAGGACGTCAACGAAGTCGATACGGAGAACACGGAAGTCGAGCTCGTTTCGCTCGAGGACGCCGACGAGGATGCAGCAGGCGGCGACGACCTGCCGGATCTCGGCGACGACGACGTTGAGATCGACGGCGACGAGGACGACACGTTCCTCGAGCAGGACGAAGACGACGACGATGAGGACATGACCGGTCTCATCGGCGTGACCGGCGACGAAGACGAAGCTTAAGATTTTGATTTTCCGGCCGGTTTCAAAAAAATCGGCCGGATTTCATTTTTCGGCTTGCCATCTCCGGAGACCGGAAGTAATAAGCCGCCACACCGAACGGCAACGCCGCTTCGGTTCCCGGAAACCGGCTTCGCCGGACCCGTTATGGGGCTATAGCTCAGCTGGGAGAGCGCTTGCATGGCATGCAAGAGGTCAGCGGTTCGATCCCGCTTAGCTCCACCAAACACCACCGGTATTTTTTTATATCATTTTGAGCGACGCCTACCTGCTTGAAGCGCGGGCGAACGCTTATTCCGCAGAACCGGTACCGTGGCGGGTCATGTCCATGAGCCGGCGCAGGAACGTCTTCCGGTCTTCCGGCGCGAACTGGGGCAGGCCGATGGCCTCGTTGAAATAGAGGCCGTCCACGGCGAGGCGGATCACTTCGGCATAAAAGTAGTCGAGGCCATCATCCTTCAGGCGGTCGGCCCACTTCGTGTTCTCCACGGCATAGTCGGCCAGAAGGTCGCGATCGGTCGCGATCCCGGCGATCATGGCGGCAGCGATATCGTCGGCGCCCTCGGCGGGAAAGCTCGTCGTGATATAGGCCCGCAGATAGGAGCCCGGCGCGGGATCGGCCGCCACCATCGCCATGGTCTTCTCCTCGAAGGAATCGAGGCCGGCGGTGATCATGGCGCGGATCAGCGCATCCTTCGAAGAAAAATAATGCAGCAGGCCGCCCTTGCTGATCCCCGCCGCGGTGGCGACGTCGGCCAGCGTCATGCGGGTGACGCCCCGTTCCATCACGATGCGGGTCGCGGCGTTGACGATCGCGGCCCTGATCTCGTCCCCGGTCTTGCGGGTCTTTCGTGCCGGTTTTCCGTCCTTCATCGCCTGCTCACGCTCCATCATCCGCACCCTCTACACGAGACATAACAAAAAGCCCGGGCAGGAAAAGCCCATAAGGGAAAAATTCCGACCGGCTGGACGGATTTTTTTATAGACCGGCTGGACGGTTTGAAATATGGTCCGCCCCGGAGTGAGACATCAAAGGGAGAAATGACGTGCTCGAAGCTCGATCCATCCTGCTGGCGGCGGCCGCGGGTTTTGCATCTCTTGTCCTGGGTCCTGCGGCCAGCACGGCTGCCCCGCTCGGCGATGCCGAGGCCCCGATCCGCATCGCGCTCAACGAATGGACGGGCCAGAACATCACCGCGCATGTCGCCGGCCAGCTGCTGGAGAAGCTCGGCTACAAGGTGCAATACGTCACCGCCGGCAGCTTTCCGCAATGGATCGGCATGCAGGACGGTTCGATCGACATGACACCCGAGCTGTGGACCAACAATCTCGGCGACATCTATCCGAAAATGCTGGAGGCCAAGCAGGTCGAGCCCATCGGTGACCTCGGCCTCAATGCCCGCGACGGCTGGGCCTATACGGATGCGACGCTTGCGATCTGCCCCGGCTTGCCGGACTGGAAGGCCCTGCTGGAGCCGTCCTGCGCGGCGGGGCTCGCCACCGCCGAGACGCTGCCGAACGGGCGCCTCGTCGACTATCCGGCCGACTGGGGCACGGCGTCGGCAAACGAAATCGAGGATTTCAAGCTGCCGCTGACCGCCGTGCCCGCCGGCTCGGAAGGCGCGCTCGTCGCCGAGTTGCAGGCGGCGGCCGCAGCCGACAAGCCGCTGCTGATGCGGTTCTGGGCACCGCACTGGCTGCTGACGCAGGTCAAGCTGAACTGGCTCGACATGCCGCCCTGCGATCCCAATGACGGCGCGCGCTGCATCCTTCCCTCGCCCGTCATCAAGGTGGTGCGCGCCGGCTTCGGCGAGAAATGGCCAGCCGCCCATGCCTTCATGAAACAGTATCAGCTCGGCGCGGAAGACCAGCAGCAGATGATGTTGGAGATCGACCAGAACAAGAAGGAGATCGGCGCGGTCGTCGGTGCCTGGGTCGAAGCCAATTCCGCCCGCTGGTCGCCCTGGATCGACGAAGCCAAGAAGTAAGCGCCAGCATCCGCGGAGAACGGCCATGACATCCCTGTCCCTGCATCCGGGCGAGAGGCGCATCAAACTCGCCTGCCGGGATCTCTGGAAAATCTACGGCGTGCCGCCGCGGGAGGCGGCACAGATCGCCCGCACGGGCGACAGGGCGGCCCTTCAGCGCGAAAGGGACGGGCGAAAGCCGCTCGCCGCCGTTGCCGGCGCGAGCTTCGACATCCACGAGGCGGAAATCTTCGTGCTGATGGGGCTTTCCGGCTCGGGCAAGTCCACCTTGCTGCGGTGCCTTACCCGGCTCATCGATCCCTCCGGCGGCAGCGTCACCCTGGACGGCGAGGACCTGCTGGCAGCGGACCGCCGGCGCATGACCGAGCTGCGCCGCAAGGCGATGGGCATGGTCTTCCAGAATTTCGGCCTGCTGCCGCACCTGACCGTCCTCGACAACGTCGCCTTTCCGTTGCGCGTGCAGGGCATCGACCGGCCCACCCGCGAGGCGCGGGCGCGCGACATGACCGGGCTCGTCGGCCTCCGGGGGCGCGAGGACCAGTTCCCCGCCCAGCTCTCCGGCGGCCAGCAGCAGCGCGTCGGCATTGCCCGCTCGCTTGCCGCAGAGCCGGAGATCTGGTTCCTCGACGAGCCGTTCTCCGCTCTGGACCCGCTGATCCGGCGGCAGATGCAGGACGAATTCATCCGCCTGCAAAAAATGCTGCGCAAGACCATCGTCTTCGTGACCCATGACGTGCAGGAGGCTTTTCGACTGGCCGACCGCATTGCCATCATGCGCGACGGCGCGATCGTGCAGATCGGCACGCCCGCCGAGATCGCCCTGGCTCCGGCCAACGACTATATCGCCGAATTCCTGCGTGACGTGCCGCTGCTGCGGGTGATCCGCGCGGCGGACGTGATGCGTCCGGCAACGGACGGGAGGCCGGCCCTGCCGCGGTTTTCCACCGAAGACGTCCTGGAAGACATCCTGCCTGTCCTTCTTGGCGGCGCGGCCGCCGTCGGCATCTGCGACGCCGCCGGAACGCTTGTCGGCGAGATCGCCGCGGCGAACATATCCGGCCTTTTCGGCACCCAGCGGGCGATGCCAGCATGAAGCCTGCAAGCCTGTCCTTCTCGGCGTCCGCCATCCTGGGAATGGTGGCGATGCCCGCCCTCATGCTGGCGTGCCTTGCCGCCGCCAGGGTCGTGCCCGCCATCGCCGCCTTTCCCGCCGGCTGGGTCATCCCGGTGCCGGCGGCGATCAACACGGTCCTTGGCTGGCTCGTGCCGGCTTTGCAGCCCGTAACGGGTCTTGCCAGCAAGGTTTTTGGCACACTCCTGGACGCGCTCATCGTCACACTGCAGTTCCTGCCCTGGCCAGCGGTTGTCCTTGCGGTCGCGCTTGTCGGTTTCAAGGCGGGCGGCGCCAGGCTCGCCGCTCTCGTCCTTGCCGCGGGCGCCTATATCGTGCTCGCCGGCTTCTGGCGGCAGAGCATGGTGACCCTCTCGCTGGTCCTCCTGTCCGTTCCGCCTTCGGCCCTGCTTGGTTTCCTGCTCGGGCTCGGCGCGTTTTTCCTGCCGCGCCTGCGCCGCGGGCTGGAGCTGGTCTTCGATTTCATGCAGACTTTTCCGGCCTTCGCCTATCTGCTGCCGCTCCTCCTGCTTTTCGGCTTCGGTCCGATCGCCGGGCTCGTGGCCACCGCGATCTACGCGATACCGCCCATGGCGCGCTGCACGCTCAGCGGCCTCGTCGAGGTCCCGCGCGAACGCATCGAGGTTGCCGAAATGAGCGGATGCTCGACCTGGCAACGGCTGGTCTGGGTCGAGCTTCCCTCTGCCCGCCCGATGCTGGCGCTCGGCCTCAACCAGACGACGATGGCCGCTCTCAGCATGGTCATCACCGCCTCGATCGTCGGCGGCGTCGACGATATCGGCTGGGCGGTCCTCAGCGGCCTGCGCCAGGCGGATCTCGGCAAGAGCCTGCTGGCCGGGCTCGTCATTGTGCTCGTCTCCGTCGTGATCGACCGCATCACCGCCGGCCTCTTCCGGCCCCGCTCCGCGGTCGGCACGGGAAAAAACAGGCCCCGCTGGCGACCGATCCTCCTTGCGGCGGCGGCCGTGATCTCGCTCGGGCTCGCCGCGCGCCTTGCCGCTCCCGACCTCCTGCAGGGCTGGAACGAGACACGCGGCATCGTCGATCTCGGCATGCTCAACAGGGCGCTGCTCGGTTTCGTGGCGCGCTACAGCGACCTGCTGGATGCGATCAAGAATGCGGTTCTCTTCTATCTCGTGCTGCCGCTGCGCGTCGGCCTTGCCGGGGCGGTGCTGCCGATGACCTGGGGGTTCTCCATGACGCCGGCCGTTACCGCCGTCTATGCCGCATTGGCCCTGCTTCTCGCGCTCCGGCAGATGGCGAAGGGCCGGCCGTCGGGCGCCGCGGCAATCCTCTGCCTCGCCGCGCTCCTTCATACCGGGTTCGTCGCCTTTCCCTGGCCTGCGGCGCTCGCGCTTGCCGTCTGGGCGGCATGGCGGGCAGCCGGGCCACGGCTTGCGCTCTTCACCGGCCTCAGCCTTGCCTTCGTTCTGATGACGGGCCTGTGGATCCCCTTCGTGAAGTCGCTCTATCTGGTGATCGTCGCCGTGGCGCTCTGCGCGCTGCTCGGCGGGTTCTTCGGGGTGCTTGCCGCGCGCAGCGATCGCTTCTCGGCCGTGCTGCGGCCGATCAACGACGCCCTGCAGACCATGCCGCAATTTGTCTTCCTCATTCCCGCCCTGATGTTCTTCAAGGTCGGCGAGTTCGCCGGGCTGATCGCCATCGCGCTCTATGCCGTCGTGCCGGCGATCCGCTATACCGAAACGGGCTTGCGCAATGTGCCGCCGACGCTGCTGGAGACGGCCCGGCAACTGGGCTGCACCCCTGTCCAGAGCACGCTTCTGGTTCAGGTGCCGACGGCCCGCCCGGCCCTGCTTCTCGGCCTCAACCAGGTGGTGATGGCGGCCATCACCATGCTGCCGATCGCCGCCACCGTCGGCACGTCCGAGCTCGGCCAGCAGATCTACATCGCGCTCGGCAAGGCCGATGCGGGCCTCGGCATCACCGCCGGCCTCGTCTTCTGCCTCCTTGCCATCAATCTCGATCGCATCCTGCGCGGCGTCGCCGGACGCCTGCACAGCGCGCAGTAACACAAAGGAAATCCCGATGCCCCTGTCCGAAAGCCATCGACTGGCTATGCTTGCACCGACGGCCGGCAAGCGCCGCATCGTCATCGATACGGACACCTTCAACGAGATCGACGACCAGTTCGCCATCGTCCATGCGCTGCTGTCGCCCGAGAGCGTCACCGTGGAGGCGATCTATGCCGCCCCCTTCATCAACGAGACGACGGGCGATCCGGGCCATGGCATGGAGCTCAGCTACCAGGAGATCCTGGCGCTGCTCGAGCGCCTCTCCATTCCCCATGAGGGCCTCGTGCATCGCGGCGTCACCCGTTATGTCGGCCCGCAGAAGAAACCCGTGGACGCGCCCGCCGTCGACGACCTGATCGCCCGCGCAAGACGCTCGTCGCCCGACGATCCGCTGCACGTCGTGGCGATCGGCGCGATCAGCAATGTCGCGTCCGCCCTGCTTGCTGCACCCGACATCATCGACCGGATCGTCGTCGTCTGGCTGGGCGGCCATGCCATCGACTGGCAGCACCAGGCCGAGTTCAATCTCGAGCAGGATGTCGGCGGCGTGCAGGTCCTGTTCGATTCCGGCGTGCCGCTCGTCCTCGTCCCCTGCGAGGGCGTGACGTCGATCCTGCACAGCACCGTGCCGGAAATCGAGCGCTATGTCGAACCGCAAGGGGAGATCGGCCGCTTCCTCGCCATGCGCTTCAAGAGCTACAGCGACGATCATGTCGGATGGGCCAAGGAAATCTGGGATATGGGCGCGACCGCCTGGGCGCTCGATCCCGCCTGGGCTCCAAGCGTCCTCATGCCCACCCCGGTGCTGACCGACGACATGCACTATGCCCTCGATCGCTCGCGCCATCTGATGCGCTACGTCTATACCGTGAACCGCAACCCGATCATGCAGGACTTCATCGGAAAACTCGCCGCGTCCACGGCGGGATAAGGCGGATCGATGCAACCAGCCGAATAGTCGGGGACCTGACCCAGCGATGCCCGGCACCACCCCTGGCAGGCCACGCCCTTAGGGCCGGAGCCTGCCGGTGAAGTGCGCCCCGGATCGATGGCGCACCCCTGCACCCGCCGTCAGATCAGGCATTTCAGGTCGAAGCCGGCATCCGCCACCTGCTCGGGCAGCGGCGAGCGGCCAGCCTCGATCAGGCGCTTGCCGACCATATAGCTGCGCGGCTCGCTCATGGCATCGACGGCAAGCAGCGCACCTTCCCGGAAATACCAGTGGGAACGTGTCTTCTCGCTGGCTCCCGGACGGACAACGACCCGGTCGAACTCACTGTTCAGCCCCGCGATCTGCAGCTTGACATCGTACTGGTCGGACCAGAACCACGGCTTCGGCACGTAGTCCGCCTCCGCGCCCAGCATGTTGGCGGCGACGGCCTCTGCCTGGTCGATGGCATTCTGCACGCTTTCGAGCCGGATCATCTGGCCGCGGTACGGCAGGCGCGCGCAATCGCCGGCCGCCCATATCGCCGGATCGCTGGTCCTTCCCCGCGCATCGACGAGGATACCCCCGTCGCAGGCAAGGTCCGCCGCCGCTGCCAGCCCGTCATTGGCCGTCACGCCGATGCCGACGATGACGAAATCCACCTCCCGGCGCGATCCGTCCGACAGCGCCACCGAGATCGCCCCCTCGCGCTCCAGCCCGGCAAGGCCCGCCCCTTCGAGGATTTCGACGCCGTTGCCGGCATGGAGGTTGCGGAAATAATCCGAGGTCTCCGGCGCGGCGACGCGCTGGAGGATCCGCTCGGCGGCCTCGATCAGCGTCACCTTGAGGCCGAGCTTGGCCGCGACCGCCGCCGCCTCCAGCCCGATATAGCCGCCGCCGACGACCAGCACCCGCCGTCCCTCGCGGAATTCCGGGGCCATGCGGTCGACATCGGCAAGGTTGCGCACGACATAGACGCCGGGCAGGCCACCGCCGAGCGCCGCCGGCAGCGGGCGCGGCGTCGCGCCCATCGTCAGCGCCAGCTGGTCGTAGGAAAGCACGTCCTCGCCGCAGCGGATCTGCCGTGCGGCGCGGTCGATGGCATCGACCTTCCGGCCGAGATGCAGGGCAATGTCGTTGTCGGCATAGAAACGTTCGGGCCGCAGGTGCAACTGCTCCAGCGTCATTTCCTTCATCAGGTATTTCTTGGAAAGCGGCGGGCGCTGGTAGGGGAGCGTGTTCTCCTCGCCGATGAGCGTGATCCGACCGCCAAAGCCGAGGCTCCGCAGCTTGGCCGCCAGCGACGAGCCGGCCTGCCCGGCTCCCAGGATCGCAACATGGTTCATGCCTTCTCCCTCCCGTTGGAACGTTTGCGCAAAACCGCTTCGCACTTTTGCTGGAATTGCTCTAGGCGACCCTGTCCTGCGGCACCTCACCGCGGAAAAAGGCCTCCAGATTGTCGAGCGCCGTCATGCCCATCGCCTCGCGGGCCGCGCGCGTCGCCGAGCCGAGATGCGGCAGCAGCACGACGTCGTCGCGCTCACGCAGCGCCGCCGGCACGGCGGGTTCGAATTCATAGACATCGAGCGCCGCCCCGGCGATCCGCCGGTCGCCGAGCGCCCGGACCAGCGCGGCCTCGTCCACCACCTCGCCGCGCGAGACATTGATGAGATGCGTTTCAGGCCGCATCAGCGCGAAGGCGCGCTCGTCGATCAGATGGCGCGTTTCGCTGCCGCCCGGCACCGTCAGCACCACGAAATCCGCGCGTTTCAACAATTCGCCGAGCGGCACCTGCGTCACCTCCACGCCCGGCACCGTCTTCGGCGAGCGATTGTGGAACAGCACGCGCATGCCGAAGCCGGCAGCAGACCGGCGGGCCACCTCCTGCCCGATGCGGCCCATGCCGACGATGCCGATCGTGCTGCCGGACACGTCGTGGCCGAGAAGCTGCACGGGATGCCAGCCCTGCCAATCCCCCGAGCGCACCAGCCGCTCGCCCTCGCCCGCGCGGCGGGCGCTCATGAGCAGCAGCAGCATGGCGAGATCGGCGGTCGGCCCCGTGACGGCGCCTGGCGTATTGGTGACGGCGATGCCGGCGCACGCGGCAGCCGCAAGGTCGATATGGCTCACTCCGGCCCCGAAATTGGCAAGGATGCGGCAGCGCGGTTCGGCAGTAGCCGCAAAGACCTCCCGCGAGAACGCATCGCCCAGCGACGGCAGAATCGCATCATATTCCGCAAGCGCGGCGGAAAGGTCCGCACCCTGGGTCGGGCCGGCATCCTTGCGGATCGTCAGGTCGAAGAGCACGCCTGCCCGCTCATGCACGCGGGCCGGCAGCGGCCGGGCGATCAGCAGGCGCGGTCGTTTCATGAGCTCCTCCAAGACCTGTTCAGGCCGCCCTCCCGGCAGCGTCGGCGTAGCGAATAAACATGATTAAAATCAAAAGTTTACCGCAACTCTCGAAAAGAACATACCAAATAGTTTGACCATTTGCTATGAGTTTGTTTATCTAAACCCGGAGGAAGAGGAGGAGCAAGATGGCGTTTCTGTCACCAACGGGCATCCCTGACGGCATGGAGGCTTTTCGATGAAACGCTTCTGGGCCGACTATTCCAGCCGCGATTTCGCCGCGCTCGACCGTGGGCGCCTCATCGCCGTCCTGCCCATCGGCGCCATCGAGCAGCACGGGCCGCACCTGCCCATGTCCGTCGACAGCTGTACCGTCGACGGGGTGGCACGCCGCCTCGCAAAAGCCCTGCCGGAGGACAGCCCGGTGCTGTTCCTGCCCACCCAGGCCGTCTGCAAGAGCGACGAGCACATCGACTATCCCGGCACGCTCACCCTTTCGGCCGAAACGCTGATCCGCGTGCTGACCGAGATCGGCGCCAGCGTGGCGCGCTCGGGCGTGCGCAAGTTCGTCCTCCTCAACGGCCATGGCGGCAACATCCCGGTCATGGACATCGTGACCCGCCAGCTGCGCATCGCGCACGACATGCTGGCCTTCTCCGTCAACTGGTTCGGCTTCGGCATGCCCGAGGGCATCTATTCCGATGTCGAGCGCACCCACGGCATCCATGCCGGCGACATGGAGACCTCGGTCATGCTGGCGCTCGACCCCGGCAACGTGACCATGGCAGCCGCCCGCGACTTCCGCTCGCGCGGCCAGGACCTCTTCGAGAATTTCCGCCATCTCGGCCTCGGCCGCGGCGCGAAGCCCGGCTGGAAGACGCAGGATTTCAGCACTGCAGGGGCCTGCGGCGAGGCGCATCTCGCCACCACCGCAAAGGGCGAGGCGACTCTCGACCACGCCGTCGCGCGCCTCGTCGAGGCGATGGCGGACATCGACAGCCTGCCGGCCGACTGGCTGGACAGAAAACCGGAGTGGTAGGATGAACGCGGCAAGCCCCCTCTCCAACGCCGCCGGCCTGACCGACGCCCCCGTCCTCATCGACATGAAGGACGTCTCCAAGCGCTTCGCCAACGGCACCGTGGCGCTGCGCGGCATGTCGCTACAGATCCGCAACGGCGAGTTCGTCTCCTTCCTCGGCCCCTCCGGCTGCGGCAAGAGCACGGCGCTGAAGATGATCTCGGGCCTCCTGTCCTTCTCGTCGGGCTCGATCACCGTCAACGGCCATCCGGCCGGCGAAAGCCCCCATGGCAGCGATATCGGCTATGTCTTCCAGGAGGCAACGCTGATGCCCTGGGCGAGCGTCTTCGACAACGTCTTCCTTCCGCTGAAATTGCAGGGGCTCGGCAAGGGCGAGGCGAAGGCCCGCGTGGAAGAGGCCCTTTCCATGGTGGGCCTCGCCAATTTCGCCCGTTCCTATCCGCGCGAGCTCTCGGGCGGCATGAAGATGCGCGTCTCCATCGCCCGCGCCATGGTGACGAAGCCGAAGCTGCTTTTGATGGACGAGCCCTTCGCGGCGCTCGACGAGATGACGCGCTCCAAGCTCAACGACGAGGTGCTGGGCCTCTGGCGCTCGCACGGGCTGACGGTGATCTTCGTGACCCATTCGGTCTTCGAGTCCGTCTATCTCTCCAGCCGCGTCGTGGTCATGGCCGCGCGCCCCGGCCGCGTGGTGCACGACATCGCGCTGCCCGGCGCCGATACGCGCACGAGCGCCTACCGCATGACACCCGAATATACCGAGAATTGCCGTCTGGTCAGCAACGCGCTCGAAGGGACCATGGACCATGTCGATCTCAACCATTGATCCGGCCGTTGCCGAAGGCGAAATCGTCGATCCGCGCATCCTCCTGGAGCAGCGGGAACGCCGCCTGCGCGTCATCATGCCCGTCGTCTCGATCCTTGCGGTGCTGGGCCTGTGGGAATTCCTCGTCCGGTACAACGAGGTGCCGCATTACCTGATCCCCGCGCCGAGCCTGATCGCGAAAACGCTGGTGCAGGACTGGTCGTCGCTGATGCAGAGCGCGGCGTTCACGGTCAAGCTGACGCTGCTCTCGCTCAGCCTCGCCATCGTCGGCGGCGTGTTGCTCGGCATGCTCTTCGCCCTGTCGCGCACGGTGGAGATGTGCCTCTTCCCCTTCGCCGTCATATTGCAGGTGACGCCGATCATCGCCATTGCACCGCTGATCCTCATCTATGTCAGCAACACTTTCTTCGCGCTGCTCATCTGCGCCTGGATCGTCGCCTTCTTCCCGATCCTGTCGAACACGGCGATCGGCCTGCGCAGCGCCGACCATAACCTGCGCGACCTGTTCCGGCTCTACCAGGCGACGCCCTGGCAGCGTCTGCGCCACCTCCTGATCCCCTCGGCGCTGCCCTATTTCATGGCGGCGCTGAAGATCGCCGGCGGCCTGTCGCTGATCGGCGCCGTCGTCGCCGAGTTCGTCGCGGGCACGGCGGGGCAGAACACCGGCCTTGCCTCGCGCATCCTCGAATCGAGCTTCCGCAACGAGATCCCGCGCATGTTCGCCGCGCTGTTCCTCGTCTCGGTGCTGGGCGTCGGGATCTTCCTCGTCACGTCCTGGCTGTCGAACCTCGTGCTCGGCCATTGGCACGAAAGCGAAATCAAGCGCGAGACGTGAATCCCATGCGGACCATCGAGAACACCAGCCCCGCCGATGCCGGCGCCGGCGGCCAGCGCCTTGCGGGCGTCAGCCTCGCCGGCCGGGAGGGGCACTGGGACCTCGCCGTCAGCGGCGGCCGCATCGCGGCCATCGCCCCCTCGGCCGGCTGGGGCGGCGGCCTCGTCCTGCCGCTGATGGCCGATATCCACACCCATCTCGACAAGACCTTCACTGCGCCCCGCATGCCGGCCCGCGCCACCTCGCTGTTCCACGCCATCGAGATGATGCAGGCCGACGCCGCGCTCTGGGATCATGCCGATCTCCGGCAGCGGGCGAGCCGAGCCCTCGACCGCGCCTATCGCCACGGCACGGCGCTGATGCGCAGCCATGTCGACTGGTACGGCGCGACGCCGCCGCCGGCATGGGCCGTGCTTCGTGAGCTTTCCGGCGAATGGCAGGGCCGCATCCACCTGGAGCTTGCCTCGCTGACCCCGCTCGACCTCTTCGCCGAGCTTGGCGAGGCCATCGCCCGCGAGGTCAAGGCGGCCGGCGGGGTGCTCGGGGCCTTCGTCTATCGCAACGACAATCTCGACGCCCGGCTTGCGCAGGTCTTCGACCTCGCTGAAAAGCACGGCCTTCTCCTCGATTTCCACGTGGACGAAGGGCTGGAGGTCGAGGCGCGCGGCATCGACGCCATCGTGGCGGAGACCGAACGGCGCGGCCTTGCCGGCCGGGTGCTGTGCGGGCATGGCTGCGCGCTTTCGGTGCGCGATCCCGCCGAGGTCGCGGACGTTCTCGCCCGCGCCGGCGCGGCGGGCGTCGGGCTGACGGTGCTGCCCGGCTGCAACGCCTACCTGCAGGATGCGAAGGCCGGCCGCACGCCGCGCCTGCGCGGCCTTGCGCCCGTGCACGAGGCGCGCGCCGCGGGCCTGAAGGTGATGATCGGCTCCGACAATGTGCGCGACGCCTTCTTCCCCTTCGGCGACTACGATCTCTTCGACGCTTTTCGCGGCGCGGCCCTGCTCGGCCACCTCCAGCCCGAGGACTGGCTGGACACGGTGAGCGAGACGCCTGCCCGCTGGATGGGCCGGAGCCTTGCGCTTGCCGAGGGCGGCCCCGCCGATTTCATCCGGCTCGACGCCGAGGACCTTATCGATGCCCTGAGTCGACCGCGTGCCGACCGCACGGTCTGGCGCAATGGCCGCATCCTGACCGACCACCAAGGAGAACAGACATGACCGGACACCGCGACTGGACGTCGATCAAGGCGGCGCTGAATGGGATCCGTGCCCATGACGACGAGAATTACATCGCCGCACGCTCGCGCGACTATTTCTGGTATAGCCCGATCCTCAACGAGCAGCTCAAGGACAAGCTCGGCGAGCTGGTCGTCGTGCCGCAGACCGTCGAGGAGGTTATGCATGTCGCCTCCGTCGTCGCCCGCCACAAGGTTCCCCTCACGCTGCGCGGCGGCGGCACCGGCAATTACGGCCAGTGCGTGCCGCTGGACGGCGGCATCGTCATGGACCTCACCCGCCTCGACAGGGTGATCGAGATCACCGACGGCCATGTGCGCGTGGAGGCGGGCGCCCGCATCTCGCGGCTCGACGACGCCGCGCACGAGACCGGGCAGGAACTGATGATGTATCCCTCGACGCGCCAGATGGCGACCATCGGCGGCTTCGTCGCCGGCGGCTCGGGCGGCATCGGCTCGCTGCGCCACGGCATGCTGCGCGATCCCGGCAACCTCACCTATGCCAAGGTCGTCACCGTCGAGCCGGAGCCGCAGGTCATCGAGCTTTTCGGCGAGGACGTGCAGAAGGTGCAGCACGCCTACGGCACCAACGGCATCGTGGTGGAGCTCGGCGTCGGCCTTACCCGCGCGACAGACTGGATCCACACCGCAGCCCTCTTCGATGGCTACGACGCGGCGCTGCGCTTCGCCTCTCTGGCACAGGAAAAGGGCCTCGACTGCTACCTGCTGACCACCGTCGAGCGCCGCTTCGCCCCCTTCTACAACAAGCTCGGCGATCTCTTTCCGGCCGACCGCGACGCCGTCTTCGCCATGGTTGCGCCGGATGAAATGGCGCGCTTCACCGCCGAGGCCGAGGCGCATGGCGGGCGCATTTCCTTCGCCATGAGCAAGCCGGAGATCCGCGCCGCCGGCCTGCAGCCGGCCTATGAATGCGGCTGGAACCACACCACGCTTCAGGCCCTCAAGGTGGACAAGAGCTGGACCTACCTGCAGGTCGCCTATCCGCGGCCCTTCGATCCCGACCTCGTGCTGCGCCAGATGGCCCGTTACGGCGAGGAGATCTACTGGCACCATGAGATGGCGCGCATGCACGGCGAGATTCAGATCTTCGCCCTGCCGCTGGTGCGCTACCGCGGCGAGGAGGCCATGTACCAGCTCATCGCCGAGCTGGAGGAAAAGGACGGCTGCACGATCTTCGACCCCCATGTCGTGACCATCGAGGACGGCGGCATGAAGGAAATCGACGGAGCGCAGATCGAATTCAAGAAACGCGCCGACCCGTACGGCCTGATGAACCCCGGCAAGACCCGGGGCTGGACCGACGGCATGGCCCGCACCGACACCTGAGACAACCAAAGGGGAAACGCGCATGAAACGCATGACAAGTCTTTTCGCCGCCGTGGGCCTGCTGCTCGCCGCCGGCTCCTCCTGGGCGGCCGACAAGGTCGTCTTCGGCACCAACTGGCTGGCGCAGGGCGGCCATGGCGGCTTCTACCAGGCCGTGGTGGACGGCACCTATGCCAAATACGGCCTGGACGTCGAGATCAAGATGGGCGGCCCGCAGGTCAACACAAGGCCGATGCTGCCGGCCGGCCGGCTCGACTTCCTGATGGGCGGCAACCTGCTGCTCGCCTTCGACAACGTGCGCAACGGCATTCCCACCACCGTCGTCGCGGCGATCTTCCAGAAAGACCCGCAGGCCTTCATGGCGCACAAGGGCCAATAT
This sequence comes from Shinella sp. WSD5-1, assembly GCF_963942435.1. Classification (GTDB taxonomy): domain Bacteria; phylum Pseudomonadota; class Alphaproteobacteria; order Rhizobiales; family Rhizobiaceae; genus Shinella; species Shinella yambaruensis. The sequence continues at coordinate 1,227,033 of NZ_OZ012596.1, read as the reverse complement.
GCCGATTTCGCGGCGCTCACCAAGGCGCCCTCCGTCCTCGTTTCCAAGGACGGCCAGTTCAGCTTCTGGCAGTGGATGGTCACCCGCCTCGGCTTCAAGGACGAGCAGTTGCGTCCCTACGGCTTCAACCTCGCGCAGTTCCTGAGCGACAAGACGATGGTGCAGCAGGCCTATGGCACCGCCGAGCCGCTCTACGCGGCGAAGGAAGGCGCCGAGGTCGACGTCTTCCTGCTCGCCGACCAGGGCTGGAGCACCTACGGCTCGATCATCGAGACGCGCAGCGAGCTGGTCGAGAACAATCCCGACCTCGTGCAGCGCTTCCTCGACGCCTCGATCGAGGGGTGGAACAACTACCTCTACGGCGACCGCGCAGCCGCCTATGCGGCGATCATCGCCGCCAACCCGGAAATGACGGTCGAAAAGCTCGACGCCGAGATGGCGCAGTTCGACAAGCTTGAGATCATCGATTCCGGCGAGGCGGTGGAAAAGGGCATCGGCGCGATGAGCCCCGAGCGCATCGAGGCCTTCCATGACCTTGCCGTCGAAAGCAAGATCATCGAGGCTGGCGCCGTCGATCTCTCGAAGGTCGCCGACACACGCTTCGTCAACAAGGGCAAGGGTCTCGACATCAAGGCCAAGCTGACGGCCAAGTAAGACCGAGCCGCAGGCCGGCGCTCCGGCGCCGGCCCGCTTCCACCGTATCGCCACCCGCATGGAACGCCCATGAGCACTCTTCAGAAAAAGCGGAAGGAAATCCACGCCGCGATCCGCAGCGCCGCCATCCAGGAGTTCGCGCGCAACGGTTTGTCGGGGACCTCCACCCAGGCGATCGCGCAGACGGCCGGCATCACCAAGGCCCAGCTGCACTATTACATCTCCTCCAAGGAGGAACTGTACCAGCAGGTGCTCAGCGATATCGTCGGAGAGTACAAGGATATCTTCTTCCTCTCCGCCTCGCGCGACGACCCGGCGCTGGCGATCACCCAGTATATCGAGCGCAAGGTGCGCCATACGCTGGAATTCCCCGACCTCTCGCGTTTCTTCGCGAACGAGATCGCCCGCGGAGCACCGGAAATGGCGCCGCACTGGGCCGCGCTCAAGGCCGCGGTCGAGGAGGCGAACGCCGTCATCCGGCAATGGATCGACAGCGGCAAGATCGCCCCGGTCGATCCGCTGCTCTTCCAGATGAACATCTGGGCCGTGACCCAGCACTATGCCGAATACGAGGCGCAGGCCCGCGTGCTGATGGACAAGCCCGAGAACGAGCCACTCGACGCCGAACGCATCATCGCCGAAGCGACCCGGCTCTTCCTGTATCGCTGCGGGCTTTCCGGCAAGAAGGCCGAAACACCATGAAGGCGCTTCAACCTGCCGCCCTGCCCGCGCCCTTCGGCCGTTATTCCCACGGCATCGCCTCGGGCAGGCTCGTCGTGACCTCCGGCCAGCTCGGCCTTGCCGCCAACGGCACGGTCCCGGAGGGCGTCACCGCGCAGGCGGAACTGTGCTTTGCCAATATCCGCGCGATCCTTGCCGAGGCCGGGGCGGACTTTTCCCATGTCCTGCGCTTCAACGCTTTCGTGACGGCGCGCGCGCACATGGCCGAATACATGGCCGTGCGCGACCGCCTCGTCGCCGACCTTCCGGTCAAGCCCGCCTCCACCCTGATGATCGTCTCCGGCTTCACCCGGCCGGAATTCCTGGTCGAGGTCGAGGCAACGGCCCTCCTGCCATAGACGACAAGGAAAGACGACGATGGTTCAGATCACCTTCGTGCAGCACGACGGAAGCCGGCATGTCGTGGAAGCCTCCGCCGGCATGACGCTGATGGAGGCCGCGCGCGACGATGACGTGCGCGGCATCCTCGCCGAATGCGGCGGGGCCTGTTCCTGTTCCACCTGCCATGTCTATGTCGCGCCCGAATGGGTAGACCGGCTGCCGCCGATCTCGGCGCTGGAACAGGACATGCTCGACTTTGCCCACGACCCCGACCCGGCGCGCTCGCGCCTCTCCTGCCAGATCAAGGTGACGGACGCCCTCGACGGGCTGCTCGTAGACCTGCCGGAGCGGCAGGGTTAATTATCGGCGGCCCTACGGCTGCTCGCGCATGCCGGGCGTCGCCTCGCGCTGGTCGGCATCCTCCAGGTCGGTCTTCACCAGGAAGGCGTCCGTGTGCTCGCGGACGGCCTCGCGGATCGCGGCGAGGTTCGGCTCGTCGTCACCCTCGATTTCTCCGTCGCCCTGGTCGATTTCCCGTTCGGCCTGGTACCAGTGGTCATCCGGCTTGCCGTCCGGCCGGCCTTCCTGCTGCCAGAGCTCGTGGGCGCGCTTGCGGATTTTCTCTTCGCGATCGTCGGTCATGGACAGGCTCCCTTCCGTTTCTGCGATAACGGCAGAGGGGAGGAGATGTTCCGGCATCCCGCCCCCGCCTTTCGAGCCATTATGTCCCTGCTTGCGCAGTTCAGGAAGCGCGAATAAGCATGTCCTGCCGCGCGTCTCAGGCATGACGCACGCCGTGTCGGGGGACGATCATGAGCTTTACGGAAACGACGACCACGTCCTGGTTCGCCAGGCTGAAGGGGGCGCTGATCAAGATCGTGGTCGGCTTCATCCTTCTCATCGCCTGCATCTGGCTGCTGTTCTGGAACGAAGGCCGGTCGGTGAAGACCTACCGGGCGCTCGTCGAGGGCGCGGGCCTCGTCGTTTCCGTCGACAACGGCAGCGTGGATCCGGCAAACGACGGCAAGCTGGTGCACATTTCAGGACCGGTGAAGCCGGTCGGCGTGCCGCAGGACGACGTGCTCGGCATTTCGGCCGAAGGGGCGGCCGGGCTCGAACGCATCGTCGAGATGTACCAGTGGGTCGAGACCGCGAAGTCGGAGACGCGCAAGCAGCTCGGCGGCAGCGAGGAGACCGTCACCACCTATTCCTACAACAAGCAATGGAAGCGCGACGAGGTCAATTCCGGCAGCTTCCGCCAGCCGGGCCACGACAACCCGCAAAAGCCGATCGACGACGCGAGCTTCCCGGTGAAGTCCGCGACGATCGGCGCGTTCAGCGTCGATGGCCGCGCGGTCGCGCGCCTCGGCGACGAACGGCCGGTGCCGCTCACGGCCATCGAGGCCAATCGCATGGCGGAAATGGTGACGCTCGGCAAACCGGCCTCGGTCATTGCCGGCCAGGTGATCTTCTCCTTCAACCCGGAAGATCCGCAGGTCGGCGACATCCGCATCCGTTTCGAGCGCTCCGACATTGCCGAGGCGAGCTTCGTCGGCGCCCAGCGCGGCAGCGGCCTGACACCCTACAAGACGACGAACGGGCGCGACCTCTTCCTCAGCGATGCCGGCCTCATCGACGCGGCCGCCATGTTCGATGCGGCGCAGAGCGAGAACACGATCATCACCTGGCTCGTGCGGGTCGGCGGGCTGATCGGCGTCTTCGTCGGCTTCGCCTTCATCCTGTCGATCCTCGGCGTCATCGCCGATGTCGTGCCCTTCGTCGGCTCCATCGTGCGCTTCGGCACGACGGCCATCGCGCTCATCCTGACCCTGCTGATCGGGCCGGCCGTCATCGCCATCGCCTGGATCGCCTATCGCCCGCTGATCGCCATCGCGGTTCTCGCGGCAGGTGTTGCGCTGGCGGCGGGCATCCTCTATCTGCGGCGCGGCAAGGCGGCGGCACCGGCTTTCGGACGAGCCTGAGACCGACGCGGAAACGAACACGAACAGCGGGTAACGCGTGACCTACTACGCCTCGAAGATCTTCTGGCTGGCCGCCCAGCCCCTGTCGCTCGCGCTGCTGCTGCTCGTTCTCGGCCTCCTGGCCGGGCTCTTGAAATGGAACCGCCTGCGGACGGCGGCGAGCGGGCTTGCCGCCGCCGTGCTTTTCGTGACGCTGTTCACCACGACGGGCTCCGTCCTCCTGCAGGCGCTGGAGGACCGCATCGCGCGGGCGGAGCTGCCCGCCGGCGGCCCCGGCTGCATCATCATGCTCGGCGGCGGCGTGGAGGCGGAGGTGATCGCGGCGCGCGGCGGCTTCGAGATGAACCAGGCAGGCGACCGCTTCACCGAGACGCTGCGGCTGGCGCGGGAGTTCCCTGCCGCGCGCATCCTCGTCTCGGGCGGCGACGGCTCGTTCAGCGGCAGCTACGAGGGCGATGCGGCCGTCGCGGCGCACTTCTTCGAGGCCTTCGGCGTGTCCGCCGACCGGCTGATCCGCGAGACGGAATCACGCACCACCTTCGAGAATGTCGAAAACACCAAGACGCTTCTTGCCGAAAACGGCCTGGAGCGCTGCCTGCTGGTGACCTCGGCCTTCCACATGCCGCGCTCGGTCGGCCTCTTCCGCAAGCTCGGCCTCGACGTCCTGCCCTGGCCGACGGATTTCCGCACGACGGGCCGCGCCGGCCTCGCGCTCGATTTCACCCAGCCCTCGACCAACAGCCAGCTGACGACGACGGCGCTCAGGGAATGGACGGGGCTGCTGCTCTACTATGTCGCCGGCCGCACCCACGCGCTCTTTCCGCAATAGGATCTATTTCTTCGAGATCGTATCGAACTGGGCGCCGCGCACGCGAATGGTCATGATGCAATAGTCCGGATCGTCACGCCCGCAGCTTGCGGCATTGGCCTTCAGTTCCAGCACCATGTTGCCGTAGCGCTTCTTCATCTCGTAGCCGTAGAGATCGGCATTGGCGGCCAGGAAATACCCGCCCTCGACGACCTGGATGTAGAATTCATGCGGGCAGCCGACATTGCCGCACAGGCCGCCCGGCGTGCCGTCGCAATTGACGGCGCCGAGATTGAAGATCGCGTCGACGATGCCGTCATTGTTGAAATCGACATTGTCGGCAAAATCCTCGCCATAGGTCGGCGCCTTGCAGCGCTTGGCGACCTCGGCCTCAACTGCCGCACGCGCATCCGGCACGATCTCCGCCGCGCGGACCGGCAGGGCGGTCGAAACGAGCGCGGCGGCGGCGAGTGCGAGGGTTCTGATGCGGGTGGCCATCTCTCAAACCTTTCCATGGCGGGCATTTCGGTCAATATGCGGACGGGCCGGCGTCTTGCCTGATTCTGCCCGGGCGTACGGGCGCGCACTCTAGCGCGGGAAAGCTGTCGCGAGGCTTGGGCGGCGAAGGAGGAATGCGTGTCGATCCTGGAACTGCTCGACTATACGGGCGTCGCCGTCTTTGCCGCCACCGGCGCGCTCTCGGCCTCGCGCAAGCAGCTCGACATCATCGGTTTCCTCTTCCTTGCCGCCGCGACGGGCATCGGCGGCGGCACGTTCCGCGACGTCATCCTTGGCGCGACGCCCGTCTTCTGGGTGGTGAACCCGACCTATCTCATCGTCTGCGTCGCGGTTGCGCTCGTCGTCTTCGTGCTCGCCCACCGGATCGAGTCACGCTATCGCCTGCTGCTCTGGCTCGATGCGATGGGCGTCTCGGCCTATTGCGTGATGGGCGCGGCAAAGGGGCTTGCCGCCACCGGCTCGCCGACGGTGGCGATCACGACCGGCGTCCTCACCGCAAGCTTCGGCGGCATCCTGCGCGATCTCCTGGCGGGAGAGCCCTCCGTGCTGCTGCGGCCGGAAATCTACATCACCGCGGCGCTCATCGGCGCGGCCGGCTTCACCGCGGCCAGCGTGGCGGACGCGCCGCTCTGGCTCGCCTCCGCCATCGGCATCGGCGCAGCCTTCATCGTGCGCGGCGGGGCGTTGCGATTCGGCTGGTGCTTTCCGGTCTACAAGCCGCGGCCGGGACGGCATCCGGACGACGTGATGTGAAAAGCGATCCCGCGATCAACCCTTCTTCGGGCGCAGGCGGATGATCACATCAACGTGAGCGATCTCCATGCCCTCGGGCGGCTCCGGCAGGTTGCCGATGGCGATGTTGCTCACGGGAATGTCGAGCACGTGGTTCTCGCCCTCGACGAAGAAATGGTGGTGGTCAGACACATTGGTGTCGAAATAGGTCTTCGAGCTCTCCACCGCCAGGACCCGGATGAGGCCGGCCTCGGTGAACTGGTGCAGCGTGTTGTAGACGGTCGCCAGCGAGACCGGGACGCCGGCGGCGACGGCTTCCTCGTGCAGTTCCTCCACCGTCAGATGGCGGTCGCCCTTGGCGAAGAGCAGGTCCCCGAGTGCCACGCGCTGGCGCGTCGGACGCAGGCCGCAATGGCGCAGGCGCTCTTCGATGGGCATCTCGTGTGCATGCGTCATGGGCAACGGATCCGCTTGTCTGGCCTTGAACAACAATCTTGAACTTTCGATATAACTTTACGAGCGCCGGGATTCAATAGGATTGCGGCGGATGAAAGACGCGCAACATGCGGAAAACCGGGGCCTTTGCCCGCACCGTGCCACTTTGCACTGGCTGTCACCGCAAGCATCATGTATGCGGACAGCTGAATGAACGTCTCGCCCGGCGCGGGCGAGGCGACAAGGAGGGAACGGTCCGGGTGCTTCAATTCGCACCACACCTTCTCTAAATCTAACGCAAAGCAAGCGTTGTTCAGACCGGGGATGAGACATTCGATGACGACCAGGCAATCCAGCTACAACTATGAGGAAATCCTGCGCTGCGGCCGCGGCGAGCTGTTCGGCCCCGGCAATGCCCAGCTTCCTCTGCCGCCCATGCTGATGGTCCACCGCATCACCGACATCTCCGAGACCGGCGGCGCCTTCGACAAGGGCTACATCCGCGCCGAATACGACGTGAAGCCGGACGACTGGTATTTCCCCTGTCACTTCCAGGGCAATCCGATCATGCCGGGTTGCCTCGGCCTCGACGGCATGTGGCAGCTCACGGGCTTCTTCCTCGGCTGGCTCGGCGAGCCCGGCCGCGGCATGGCGCTTTCGACCGGCGAAGTGAAGTTCAAGGGCATGGTCCGCCCGCACACGAAGCTCCTCGAATACGGCATCGACTTCAAGCGCGTCATGCGCGGCCGCCTCGTGCTCGGCACGGCGGACGGCTGGCTGAAGGCCGACGGCGAGACCATCTACCAGGCGTCCGACCTGCGCGTCGGCCTGTCGAAGGACAAGGAAGCTTAAAGGCCGCGGAGCCACCGGAAGCCTGAAGGCGGCGCCGAGCCGCCTTCACAACGAGACGTTCTAGAAAAGGTCAGGAATATGAGACGGGTAGTTGTCACGGGTCTGGGGATCGTATCCTCCATCGGGAACAACGCGGACGAAGTGACGGCGTCGCTGCGCGATGCACGCTCGGGCATCAGCTTCTCGCAGGATTTCGCCGACCACGGCTTCAAATGCCAGGTCTGGGGCGCGCCGAACATCGACACGAGCGAACTCGTCGATCGCCGCGCCGCCCGCTTCCTCTCGCAGGGCGGCTCCTGGAACCACGTCGCCATGAAACAGGCGATCGCCGATGCCGGCCTGGAAGAGACAGACTACGCCGCCAACGAGCGCGTCGGCATCATCATGGGCTCGGGCGGCCCCTCCACCCGCACGCTGATCGAGGCCGCCGAGATCACGCTAAAGAACAATTCGCCCAAGCGCATCGGCCCGTTCGCCGTGCCGAAGGCCATGTCTTCGACGGCATCCGCGACGCTCGCCACCTGGTTCAAGATCCACGGCGTCAACTACTCGATCTCGTCTGCCTGCTCGACCTCGGCGCACTGCATCGGCAATGCCGCCGAAATGATCCAGTGGGGCAAGCAGGATCTCATGTTCGCCGGCGGCCACGAAGATCTCGACTGGACCATGTCGAACCTCTTCGACGCCATGGGCGCCATGTCTTCAAAGTACAACGACACGCCCGCGACGGCCTCGCGCGCCTATGACGTCAGCCGCGACGGCTTCGTCATCGCCGGCGGCGCCGGCGTGCTGGTTCTGGAAGAGCTGGAACGCGCCAAGGCCCGCGGCGCGAAGATCTATGCGGAGATCGTCGGCTACGGCGCGACCTCGGACGGCTACGACATGGTGGCCCCGTCGGGCGAAGGCGCGGTGCGCTGCATGCGCCAGGCGCTCTCCACCGTGAAGGGCGACGTCGACTACATCAATACGCACGGCACCTCGACGCCCGTCGGGGATTCCAAGGAGATCGGCGCGATCCGCGAAGTCTTCGGCGACAAGATCCCGCACATCCAGTCGACCAAGTCGCTGACCGGCCACTCGCTCGGCGCTGCCGGCGTGCAGGAATCGATCTACAGCCTGCTGATGATGCAGGCCGGCTTCATCGGCGAAAGCGCGCATATCACCGAGCTCGACCCGGAATTCGACGGTGTCCCGATCGTACGCAAGCGCATCGACGGTGCGAAGATCGATATCGCCCTTTCCAACTCCTTCGGCTTCGGCGGCACGAACGCCACGCTGGTCTTCCAGCGCCACAACGGATGACAATCATGACGGGGATCATGAACGGCAAGCGCGGCCTCATCATGGGGGTCGCGAACAACCATTCCATCGCGTGGGGGATCGCGCAGAAGCTGGCCGGCCAGGGCGCGGAGCTCGCCTTCACCTACCAGGGCGAGGCGCTCGGCAAGCGCGTCAAGCCGCTCGCCGCCGAACTCGGCTCGGACTTCGTCATACCCTGCGACGTCGAGGACATCGCCTCGGTCGACGCGGCGATCGCGGCGATCAAGGACAAGTGGGGCAAGCTCGACTTCGTCGTGCACGCCATCGGCTTCTCCGACAAGAACGAGCTGAAGGGCCTCTACGCCGACACCTCGCGCGAGAACTTCTCGCGCACCATGGTGATCTCCTGCTTCTCCTTCACGGAGATTGCCAAGCGGGCCGCCGAGCTGATGAGCGAGGGCGGTTCCATGCTGACGCTGACCTATGGCGGCTCGATGCGCATCATGCCGAACTACAACGTCATGGGCGTCGCCAAGGCCGCGCTGGAGGCCTCTGTGCGTTACCTCGCCGGCGACTACGGCCCGCGCGGCATCCGCGTCAACGCGATCTCGGCCGGACCGATCCGGACCCTCGCCGGCGCCGGCATTTCCGATGCCCGTGCCATGCTCTCCTGGCAGCAGAAGAACGCGCCGCTCCGCCGCACCGTCACCATCGAGGACGTCGGCAACTCGGCGCTGTACCTGCTCTCGGATCTGTCGAGCGGCGTCACCGGCGAAATCCACTATGTGGACGCCGGCTACAACATCACCTCCATGCCGACGCTGGAGCGCCTGGCGAAGGCCGACAGCGAATAAGCAACCCGCCTCTCCCCCTGCCGGGACCTTCTCCGAACGGCGGAGAGAGGCGTATCATGCTGGTTCTCCTTACCGCCGATCGTGCGCGGGGGAACGGCAGGGCCAACTCTCCTCGCCCGTTTGCGGGGGAGGAAAGCCGTCAGGCTGGCGAGAGCCCTTCCGTCTCAAAGCAGCGCCAGCAGGAGCAGCAGCAGAGCCACGGCCGCGGCAACGGCGATGAAGAGCGTGCGCACGCGGCTGTTCATTTCCAGCGGCTTGCCGTCCGCGCCGCGCCGCAGAAAGGCGAGCGGCACCTCGGAGGTCGGCGTATGCCCCTCCCCTTCCTTCACATCCTTGGCGATGACTTCCGCCACATCTTCCATCATGGGCGGCCTTGCAGGTCCAAAAGCCATTGCGGGTCTCCTGAACGAAAGCGATCCGGGAATGGTGGACCTCTTTCGGCAAAATGGCAATCGGCCTGAACGGACTGCTGATTGATCCTACTCCAGCACGACAGGCACGAGCGAAAGCACGAGCAGCAGCGCCATTGCCCGGTTGAAGACCCTGAGGCTGCGTTCGCGCGCGAGGAAGCGGGCCGCGCCGACGCCGATCCCCGTCCAGGCCACCGTGCTGACCAGTGTCGCGCCGCCGAAGATGACGGCGAAGACCGCGGGCACGGTCAGGTCTCCCGCCGCGCCCTTGCCATAGGTGACGACCGCGCCGGCCACCATCACCCAGAGCTTCGGATTGACGAGTTGCAGCAGGGCGCCTTCGAAGAAACCGAACGGACGCTGCGCGCTGCCATCCGGCACCGCTCGCGCGGGCACGGCATTGGCGATGCGCCAGGCGAGCCAGAGCAGATAGGCAATGCCCAGCCATTTCAGCGCCAGATGCACGCGCGGCTCGGCGATGACCGAGCCGCCCACAGCCGCGACGACGAAGATGATGACAGCGACGCCGGCCCCCATGCCGATCGCCACCGGCAGCGTCCGGCGAAAGCCGTAGTTCGCTCCTGAAGCCGTCACCATCGTGTTGTTCGGCCCCGGCGTGCCCGCCATGGCGAATGCGAAGCCCGAAGCTGCCAGAAACCAGGCCCAGTCCATCTTGCTCTCCTCATCGAAACGACGGCAGCCTAGCGGTCCTCGAGCGCAATCGGGTTGCCAAGATGCCAGACTTGGGGGAGATTTTGGCATTGCCTGCCGCAAACCGGCTTGAACGTTCGTGAGGATTCCAGTGCCGCTCGATGAAACGGATCGCGCATTCTTCGCACGCTGCAGCAGGACGGGCGTCTGCAGAATGTCGAACTCGCCAGGCGCGTCGGCCTCTCGCCCTCGCCCTGCCTTCGCCGGGTCAGGTTGCTGGAGGACGCGGGCATCATCAGCCGCTACGTGGCTGTCGTCGATCAGGCGAAGGTGGGGTTGCAGCTTTCCATGTTCGCGCGCGTCTCGCTGACGGCGCAGGATGCGGAGACGATCGACCATTTCATCGCGGCGATGAAGCGGCTGCCGGAGGTGGTGGAATGCTACATCATGCTCGGCGAAAGCGACGCGCTGCTGCGCGTCGTCGTCTCGGATCTTGCAGACTACCGTCGCTTCCAGTCGACGCACCTCACCCGTAAGAACGGCATCCAGACCGTCAAGACGGACGTGCCGAGCGAGACGATCAAGCAGACCTTCGCGCTGCCCCTGTAGGGCTCAGCGCCTGCCCCAGAGCACCTTGAAACGGGCGTTGCGGCAGAGTTCGCCGCTTTCCTTGAACGCTTCCTTCAGCGCCGGCTCGTAGGGCAGGCCGCGGTTGGCGACCATCAGCAGGCGGCCGCCGGCCTTCAGCGATTTCGCCGCCATGCGGATCATTCCCGCGCCGAGCGAATGGTCGGCGGCATGGCCTTCGTGGAAGGGCGGGTTCATGACGATCAGGTCGTAGTGATCGCGCGGCGCCTCGGCCGTCAGGTCGAACCAGAAATAGCGGGCGGGAATGTTCGGGCAGTTCTCCGCCATGTTCTCCTTGGCCGCTTCCAGCGCCTCGTAATGCGCCTCGAAAAGGTCGATGCCCTTTGCCTGCGGCGCGCGGCCGCCGAGCATGACGGAGAGATAGCCCCAGCCCGCGCCGAAATCGGCGGCGTGGCCGTGGAAGTCTTCCGGGATGCGGGTGGCAAGCAGCTCGGAGCCCTCGTCGATGCGGTCATGCGAGAACATGCCCGGCGCGGCCGTGAAGCGGCCGGCGATGCGCACCGGCTTCGCCGCCAGCTTGGAGACGGCCTCGGACGGGTCTTCGGGGCGGGCGAACCAGATGGCGAGGCCGTGATATTTCGGCATGGAATCGCCCGTGAGGCCAAGCTGGTCGAGGCGCTTGCGCATGGACTGCACGCCGTCTTCCTTGCCTCCGGCGACGACGATGAGGCCGCCGGTGCGCACGCGGCGCAGCGCCTCGGCGATACGGTTCTCGTTCTCGCCCTTGTGCTTGGTCATCAGGATGAGCGCGCCATCGAAATCCTCGCCCTCGACGACCGGCTTCACCGGCGCGCGCACCGCTTCCAGCCCACGATAAAGCGAGCGCAGCGGCTGTACGGCGTCCAGCGCCGCGTCAAAACCTTCCGGCGGGCGCTGGCCGGCTTCCGCGCCGAGGAAGAGGTAGCGTTCGCCCTCTCCGGGCAGGCCGAGCGTGCCGGAGGCGAAGGGGTGGAACAGGGTCTTGAGGGCGTCGCGGGTCATGGTGGGCTTTCGGCGGAGATACGGGTCTATAAAAAAGGGGCGCGGAACGTGCCGCTCCGCGCCCCCTTGATCGATAAAAATCCGATTACTCGGCGGCGGCTTCGCCGTCGCCCTTCTTGTCGGCGGTGATTTCCTTGCCGGTCGCCTGGTCGACGACCTTCATGGACAGGCGAACCTTGCCGCGCTCGTCGAAGCCCATCAGCTTGACCCAGACCTTGTCGCCTTCCTTGACGACGTCGGAGGTCTTGGCGACGCGTTCCTGCGCCAGCTGCGAGATGTGCACGAGGCCGTCACGCGGGCCGAAGAAGTTGACGAAGGCGCCGAAATCGGCGGTCTTGACGACCGTGCCCTCGTAGATCTGGCCGACTTCCGGTTCCGCGACGATGGAGTGGATCCACTTGCGGGCGGCTTCGATCTCCTTGGCGGACGAGGAGGCGATCTTGATCGTGCCGTCGTCCTCGATGTTGATCTTGGCGCCGGTCTTCTCGACGATCTCGCGGATGACCTTGCCGCCCGTGCCGATGACTTCACGGATCTTGTCGACCGGGATGTTCATGACTTCGATGCGCGGGGCGAACTCGCCGAGCTGGCTGCGGCCTTCGGAGATTGCATTGGCCATTTCGCCGAGGATGTGCTTGCGGCCGCCCTGCGCCTGGCTGAGCGCGACCTTCATGATCTCTTCGGTGATGCCGGCGATCTTGATGTCCATCTGCAGCGAGGTGATGCCGTCCGCCGTGCCGGCGACCTTGAAGTCCATGTCGCCGAGGTGGTCCTCGTCACCGAGGATGTCGGAGAGGACCGCAAAACGGTCGCCTTCGAGGATCAGGCCCATGGCGATGCCGGCAACCGGCTTTGCCAGCGGAACGCCGGCGTCCATGAGGGCGAGCGAGGTACCGCAGACCGTTGCCATCGAAGACGAGCCGTTCGACTCGGTGATCTCGGAAACGACGCGCAACGTGTAGGGGAACTGTTCCGCCGTCGGCAGCATCGGGCGGATGGCGCGCCAGGCGAGCTTGCCGTGGCCGATTTCGCGGCGGCCCGGGGAGCCCATGCGGCCCGTTTCACCGACCGAATAGGGCGGGAAGTTGTAGTGCAGCAGGAAGCGTTCCTTGTACATGCCGGTCAGGCTGTCGACATACTGCTCGTCTTCGCCGGTGCCGAGGGTCGCAACGACGACCGCCTGAGTTTCGCCGCGGGTGAAGAGAGCCGAGCCGTGCGTGCGCGGCAGGATGCCGACTTCCGAGACGATGGTGCGAACGGTTTCAAGATCGCGGCCGTCGATGCGGCTCTTGGTGTCGAGGATGTTCCAGCGGACAATCTTGGCCTGGAGGTGCTTGAAGACGGCGCCGATGACTTCCGCGCTGTATTTCGGCTCGACGCCTTCGGGCAGGAAGTGCGCCTTCACCTTCGCCTTGACGGCGTCGACGGCGGCGTAGCGATCAGCCTTCTGGGTGATCTTGTAGGCGTCGCGAAGTTCGGCTTCGGCAAGGCCGAGCATTTCGGCTTCAAGCGCGGAATGATCTTCCGGGATGAAATCGCGCGGCTCCTTGGCAGCGACTTCAGCGAGCTTGATGATCGCATCGATGACCGGCTGGAAGCCCTTGTGGCCGAACATGACGGCGCCGAGCATGACGTCTTCGGCAAGTTCCTTGGCTTCGGACTCGACCATGAGGACGGCGTCCTGCGTGCCGGCGACGACGAGGTCGAGAACGGACTCGTCCATCTCGTCGAGATGCGGGTTCAGGACATACTCGCCATTGATGTAGCCGACGCGGGCGGCGCCGACCGGGCCCATGAAGGGAACGCCGGAAATCGTGAGCGCCGCGGAAGCGGCAACCATCGACAGGACGTCCGGATCGTTTTCGAGGTCATGCTGGACGACCGTGACGACGACCTGCGTGTCGTTCTTGTAGCCTTCCGGGAACAGCGGGCGGATCGGACGGTCGATCAGGCGGGAAACCAGCGTTTCCTTTTCCGACGGGCGGCCTTCGCGCTTGAAGTAGCCGCCGGGGATCTTGCCGGCGGCGTAGGTCTTTTCCTGGTAGTTGACGGTGAGCGGGAAGAAATCCTGGCCGGGCTTCGGCGCCTTGGCGGAAACGACGGTGGCGAGAACGACGGTTTCGCCGTAGGTCGCGAGAACCGCGCCGTCAGCCTGGCGGGCGATCTTGCCGGTTTCCAGCTTGAGCGGACGGCCCGCCCATTCGATTTCAACCGTATGGGTATCGAACATGTCTTGTCCTTCTTGACGGATACGCGCACCGCCGCCCAAAGGCGCAGGTGGTCTATCCGCGTTCGTGACGCATCATGGGCAAGACAACGGGAGGCTTCCGGAACATGGCCCGCGAACTCTTCGCCTGAAGGCTTTTCGGCCTGGCCGACGACAGGCGCGCGCCTGAAGCATCCTGCAATCCTGCCCCATGACAGGTCATCGGTTGGTTCCGCAGGACCGGCCCATCCGGCCTGCTGGAAAATCCCCTTTCGCGAGGCGGCCTCAACCGGCACAGGCGAAACGGTCTTGTCTGTCTTGCGCAATCCCAAACGCAAAGGCGCGGCGCGCCTCTGCCGGAACTGCTCTAGCGAAACGTCCGTTCCGCAAAAGAAAGCGGCGGGCGCTCGCAAGGAACGCCCGCCGAAATTGCTTAGCGGCGAATACCGAGGGCAGCAATCAGCTTGCTGTAACGGGAT